>JAFYCG010000159.1 GCA_017539825.1 Solobacterium sp.
GTACCTTTGCCAGACGATGCATATACTCCAGTACTGCATCTTCTCTGTCTGCCGAACAGGGACCTATCACAAGCAACAGTCTTGCATCCTTGCCGGTAAAGATGTTTTCAATTTCCTGATCCCTTCCCTCTTTAATTGTTTTGACTTTGTCACTGACAGGAAACTGCTGTTTCAGTTCCTCGGGTGTAGGCAGTTTTCGGATGAAATCCATCTTCATTTCCATAATCTGTACCTCTTTACATTGGTAAATATTCTAAACCTTTGTGAAAGAATACACAACAAAAAGTTTTAGTGATTTAAAGTGAAAAAGAGCTTTATTTGATGTTAAGCCATAAATAATTCATGAATAACGGAACCTGTTTCTGCCAGTCTTCCTCACAATGTCTTCCTCCCGGCTGGAAATAAATATAGGTATCCGCATTTCTTTCCTGCAGTTCTCTTTCAAACTTGCGTACGGATCTTGCTTCCCGTGTATCATATGCCGGATTGCCGTTATGCGCTGCCCTTCCCGATTCGATCTCTCCCCAGGACATGTAGATTTTCGTATCGGGAGATATATCGGAAGAAGCCAGATCTTTCCGCAAATTGGAAATATTATGGAAAATGCCTGTGGAAAGGCATGCAGCTTTGGAAAAAACCTGATTATGTCTGATGATGCCGTATATTGACATCAGACCGCCCATGCTTGATCCGCCGATTCCCGTAGCTTCACGAAATCCATAGGTTCTGTATTCGGAATCAATCATCGGTTTGACATTATACATAATCCATTCAAATGTCTTCTCCCCCATTCCCTCAATATATTGGCCGAACATTCTTTTGTGATATGGCGAATATTCATTCAGACGGTCATTGTCATGATGGCTGCATTCCATTCCGACCACGATCATCTTTTTGGAATAGTGATCTAGGAAATCTTTAATGCCCCAGCATTTTCCATATGTTGCATCCTCATCAAAAAAAAGATTATGTCCGTCAAACATATACATAACCGGATATCTCTCATTTGTATAATAATAGTCATCGGGCAGATAAATATGCAAAGTCCTGTTCTCCTGTGCAGGCCAGTAATACAAATCGCGTTTTATGATCATTTACTTTTCCCCCGTTTCATTGTACCATTTTTTCCGATATTGCAGCGAGGTGAACATGAACAAATGGGTTTATAAATTACAAAGGTTTATGATGGGAAGAAACGGGATGGACTATCTGAGCCTGTTTCTGTGGATTCTTTCTGTTCTTTTGACATTCATTCATATGTTTATCAGAAAGAACATTCTCATTTACATCGGTGATGTGTTCCTTCTCATCAGCATTTTCCGCATTCTTTCCAAAAACATTTATAAAAGGCAACAGGAGAACCGGATATTTCTGCAGATCATTTCTCCCCTCACAAACAGGATCAATGACATGCAGAAACAGAAAAAGGATCCTGACCATCGTTATTACCGCTGTCCGAAATGCCATCAGCTTGTCAGGGTCCCCAAAGGAAGAGGAAGAATCGAAATCACCTGTCCCAGATGTAAAAATATTTTTGAAAAAAGGTCATAGAAAAGGTTTCCTGTTCTATATTCAGGAAACCTTTTTTCATCATTCATGAAGTTTCATCGTGATGTTGTTGAAGGAAGCCTCTCCGTTTTCAACAAATACACCGATATGCATACCGCCTGTTGAATGGGTAATTCGTGAACTGAATGCTTTGAGATCATCCACATACATGATGACAATCTCATTTTCACATACGAGTTTTACATGATGTGTCGTATTTTTGGAGAAATCAAATCTTGTATATGCCTGCGGATCGAAGCGGTCAAGATCCGTTACCGCAACACCTTCATAGTGCAACAGGTTCTCTTTGCCATCCAGGCACAAAGCTGTGTATGTTTCATCATTTTCACTTCCGCCAAAGGCAAATCCGGCACATATACCCGGTTCCATCGTCAAGTCACATTCCAGCATCATGGTTGCAGGACGTGTACCCATGTCTGCCAATGCATATCCTTCTTTAGCAGTGAGGGTGATATTGTTGTCTTTGATTTTGACATCGCCTTCTTTTTTGACTGCCTTAAACTCTTTATCAACCGTGAAATACTCTGCAAATGTTTCCGGTTCCCGGACACCCAGCGTTCCGTCTTCATGCAGGACAAGCTGATGGTTCAACACGCTTCCTGCCCATTGGTAGAAAGCTGAATCGGAAGTCAATGCTGCTCTGCCGAGCCATCCGCAAAGATACGGACGTCCGTTGAATTCTTTTGTCTTGGCTGCATAGAAGATGAAGCCGTTTCCATCCAGCACATTATCCACAGGTGCCCTAAAAGGTCCGTTGATCGAATCGCCCACAGCATAATAGGTTACACAATCCCAGCTGTATGTCAGATAATACTTTTCACCAAGCTTGAGAATCGAAGGACATTCCAGCATATATTGCTCATGCGGTGCATAGATCGGTCCTTCAAAGTTCCAGTTTTTCAGATCATCAGAGGTATATTTGGCAACAACACCTCCCTTTGAATCCTCTCTGGCAGCAATCAGCAGCCAATAACACTGTTCTTCCTCTACCCAGAATACTTCCGGATCACGGAAATCATCCTTCGAATAATTTTCCGGACTGAAGAATGTATCTTCAGGAATCTTGGTCCAGTTCTGTCGGTCGGTACTTGTCGCATGCATGACGCATTCTTTTCCCTTTCCCCCGTTACCGGCATCATTATGTCCGGTATAGAAAAGATGATACAAGCCGTTTTGATCCTGCATGACGGATCCTGTGCCAAGGGCCGGATCCGGATCAGACATCAGTCCGAAATTCAGCATCATGCCATCATCGCTGTAGGAATACAGGTTTTCCGTAGAATACCTGTAAATCGGATGATATCCCTGCCCGTTATGGTCCGTATCATAGAGATAATAAAGTTCCAGCTTTCCGTCTTCCGTAACAAAAGGCATCGTATCGCCGACATATGCCCCTTCAGGAGCAGGATACAGATTGTATGCCACAGGCGTATATGGTTCATCAGGCAGGCTTGCTGATGTTGCATTGCATGCACATAAACCCACAAGCGAAGCGGTCAGTAAACAGACACTTTTTTTCATGTTCTTCTCCTCATTATCTTATATATCAAAGTATATAACATATTATAAAAAAATGGAGAATATGTTAACAATTGACAATTGTCATAGTAACATGCTTCCGCCATCTGCCCTGATACTTAGGGCTGGAAACTTTTTTTCGAAATCATAAAAAAACAGCCTCTGCTGAGGCTGTTATTCCGACTGCTTTAACTGCATTGTAATCCTTCTGACACTGTCATCCTGCATCTCAATTCTTATTTCATACTGGTTATAAGACGTGCCGTTATCTACCTGGCTGGTCGCCACATATTCCGTACCGGAATTATCACCGGTTTTATGCCAGGTAATGCCGTTGTTGTTGAGAGCTCTTTCAATAAAATAAGACGACTCATACATGCCGATTTCACCCGGCAGCTGGAAATCATAATACCATGAATTCTGATAATTCAAAGATAAACCGACAACCATGGCTTCGTCCAGCGTGACATCTTCTCCTGTAGGAGAAACAAGCATGATTTCTCCGATATTTTCATCATCCTTACGCAGCTGGAATGTCACAGGCTCACTTCCGACTGTATCAACATGTTGGGAAAAAGCACCCTGAGAGACGTTCCATCCATATTCTTCCAGGACATCAAGAGAAACCGGAAGTGATAATTCCTGCCCATCCAGACGGAAAACCGCCTGATCCAGGCCGACAGCGTTATAAAAGTCTTCGTCAAATGTGTAATCATCTTCCCAGTCCTCAGTATACTCTATCGGCTCACTGTAGGTGTCAGTATAGGAGTAACGGTTTACCGCAACAATACCGACAATTGATACAGCCATCGTAATTGCCAATACGGAGAGCCCGACAATCAATCCTGTACTGCGTCTTCTTCTCCTGTTTCTTGTTTTCTCCTGTTCCTTGTTGATGGCATAATTGATCAGGTCTTTTTCAACCTGGTCGCTGATCTTTCCATCCTGCTTCTCTTCCGTGTCCTCCAGAGAATCCATATATTCCTGCCACATGTCCTGTGCATAGGAAGATTCATTGTTCTGATTCTGATATTCCTTCTGATTCATTTCTTCCACCCGATGACATTATATTACATTTTCCAAATATTACAGATACAAAATTCTTAATTCCTCTTAAAAAAGGACAGCATCCGCCATCCTTTATTCATCCTCCTGAATAAATGCCAGCAACAGGTCAAGGACATGTTTCATGACAAATTCACTGTAATCCCTGTCCTGAACAGGCAATACGAGTCTCTTTCCTTCAAAATCAATATCTTCATTACAGGTGATCAGCCAGCGGTTTGTCCGATAGCTTTCCGCCTTGATTTTGATGGATGGATGCATGACGAATGCCTGACCGATAATGCTCAGAACAATCATGATATCATTACGATCAGGATTATAGGATTCCTGCAGATCCTGGTCCATGAGAATGACTTCTTTTCCATACAGCATCAATTCTGTTCGCAGAAGATGTGCCAGAGGACGTGTATAACCCTGGGCAAATATGAAGATGCGCTTGCTGCGGATGACATCTCTGGCTATTTTTCTTAACTGATCCTGTCCGAGGTGGTCAGTGCTGAACTGGATATTCTTTATGACATTATTTGTCATGTTTTCAATATTCTCCGACAAGCTGATCCCCGGCGTAAAAAGAACTCTCCTTTCCGGTACGGATTTCACATATTCTTTGCAATCCTTTTTCAGGTTGTTGTAGTCTTCGTAACCAAGTCCTTTGAGATGCTCTTTCATTTCCTCTTCAGATACACCGCATTGAGAAGCCAGGTCTTTGATCGTCCATGAGGGAATATCAAAAAGATGCTCACAAATAAACTCCGTCATCACGTAGCTTTTTGTGGTTGGTGCATTCTCATGAAGGCTCTTGTTCAGTCTATCAATCATCATAATCTCTTACCTCTTCTGTAATATATTATCAAAACAAGTTTGAAGAAAAAAGAGGAAATACTTCCTCTTTCATCAGAATTGTCAATTATGTAGAGTTTTCACTCTGTTCGTAAGGCCTCAACCGGATCACTCTTTGCTGCTTTACGGGAAGGAATAATTCCTCCGATCAAAGTCAGAATCACGCTTAATGTCACTAAGGCAACCCCTGCCGCAAACGGCAATGCAGCTGTGATATCCGTATGTCCGGTCAGGGAATGGATGATCTGGTTGCCCGGTATCAGCAACAACAGTGATATGATGACACCGAACAATCCTGCCAGAATACCGATGATGAATGTTTCAGCATTGAATACTTCGGAGATATTTCTCTTTGAAGCACCGATGGCACGAAGAATACCGATCTCCTTCTTTCTTTCGAGTACGGAGATGTATGTAATGACGCCGATCATAATGGAAGATACAACCAGGGAAATGGCAACGAATGCAACGAGCACATAACTGATGGCGTTGATAATATCCGTAACAGAAGCCATCATTGTACCGACAATATCGGTATAATTAATAATCTTCTCTTCTTCCCCGTTTTCCTGCATTTTCTCATTATAGACATTGAGAATGTCTTTGATCTGTGTCTTTCCTTCAAAATCCTTCGGATAAATCGTAATCATGGATGGATTTTCAAGATCGGCATAACCAAGTCTTCTCAAGGTGCTTTCATAAGAAGATCTGTCTTTTGACATCAGGGAAGCAAACAGTTCACTGAGCTCCTCCTCATTCATCTCCACATGAATTGCATTGGTAAAGGTATTGGCATCAAAGGAGAAGGCATTGCCGATATTGGCAAATGCTTTTTCCATGGCACCCTGAATATTATCCGAGATCATTTTTGCAAAGGAGGTCATGGCATTGGTGATCATCTTTGTGATCTGTTCGGTCATTGTCTTCGAATAGGAACCGATCATTTCCGTGACTTTGGTTTCAAGCTCTGTTGTATCCACAGCTTTGGTTACACCGTCCATGAGAATCTGTCTGGTATTTTCCTGTCCCATATAAGAAGCAAAGGAATCCGACAGTTTTGTAAGATCCGGGTATGCATTCTCATTGGCGAATGTCGTATAACTGCCCAGAAGATCATTGGTCATCTTTTCCACATCTTCCTGCGTCAGTGTTGTTGTCATGATCTTCTGCACAAGATCATCAACGGCTCCGTTGGCCAGGTTCTGAAATTCTTCTTTTGCAAGATATGCCTGTATGTATTCATTCAGTTTTGAAGCATCATCAAAATTGTTTTCTTCTGCATATGTCTGAAAGCCGCTGAATGCCTGGCCGATGATAATCGTCACATCTTCCTGTGTAATGGCAGAAACTGCACTGGCATTCCAGATATCCTGCACATCTTTCAATAACAGTGATTTTGCCTCTTCTGTTTCCAGATACTTCTGCAAAGATTCCGGAAGCTTCTGATAATCTGTCGATGGATCTTTTGCGGAATATTCCAGATAACCGTTTAACAGGGTTGAAAACAGCTCCTGCATATCTTCCTGTGCAATGTTGAACTTGATGGATGAAAGCAGACTGCCGAAATCAAGATCGGGATTTGACAGTTGCAGGTCGGAAGGATTCAACAGAGATCCGAAATCCAAGTTGGACATGTCCATGGAAGAAAAATCAACATTCAAAGCTGAAGTATCAAAGGAAAATGCTTTCTCCATTGCATCTTCATCGATCGTAAACAACGAAGTCATGTCAAAATCATTGCCATCGTCTTCTTCTCCGAATTTCTTGTTGGTGATGACATTGACCTCTTCAGATACCAGCTGTTTCTGTACAAGCTCGCTGGCCACGGAATTCTCCAGAACATGATCTAACAGCTCCGCACGATAATGCAGTCCCCTTTCCAGCATGGCCGCATTGGCATCTTCTTTCTGTCTGACAACACCGACAATCGTCAGATTTTCCCCGTTATCCACAAGTTTCTTCATAAAAGCTTCATCCTGTGATTTGTCGGTATATACATTGTAATTGCTGTCATAGACATAGCAATCACTGGTATTGATCAGTTTGAAAGTAATGCCGATAAAATCCTCGTATTCATAAACACCGAGAGGACTTTCATCTTCGCTGACATCCTCATTGCGGGAAAATGCATCAATCATCGCATCCAGCTCATCGCTGTCTTTCAAACCCATGGCATATAAAGTCAGGTCATTGACTTTTCCAAGCGGAGAGACAACCAGTACAAGTTCGTTGTACTTTTCAGGCCATCTGCCCGCCTTGATATCGTATTGCTCCTGATACAGTGACTCTTCCCTTGGCAATGTATAGAAAAGATCCGTACTTGTCATAAAGGACATCATGCTGTTTGACGTAGAAGTGGAAAATCCCATTGCCGAGAAAGTCTGGTCCGGATTTACCTGTCTGACTTTTCCGTTAAAATTCGTATAGATCTGCGGGGAAAGATTATAGGTATATTCGATTGCCTTGGCATAGGTATTGACTTCTTTTCCATCCGTTTCAAAGTACTTCTTTAATGACTTGAGGTCATTGGAAGAGGTATTTGTGAACATGGAAGAAGCAACACGCATCTCTTGTACTTTGTCACTGTTTTCTTCATCCACCTGTCCCATCGGCTCAAAGAAAGACGAAAGGTCAAAACTGGCACTCTGAATGGCAAGCGGATATTCACTCAATGTATCTTCTTCCACATCATGAATATAGCGGTTGACACCGTTGGACAATGAGAGGATCAAAGCGATACCGATGATACCGATTGATCCGGCAAAAGCTACCAGTATTGTTCTTGTCAGTTTAGTCCTCAGGTTATTGAATGAAAGTGACAGGGCTGTCAGAAAAGACATGGATGCTTTTCCGAGATTCCTGTGTTCGGGTATTTCCGTATCATTTACTTCGTAGGGATCGGTATCCGAACGGATTACACCGTCTTTCAAACGGACAATTCTTGTCGCATACTGCTCGGCAAGTTCAGGATTATGGGTAACCATAACAACCAGCCTGTCCTTCGCCACCTCTTTTAA
>JAFYCG010000160.1 GCA_017539825.1 Solobacterium sp.
ATAAAACGTGACTTTGTGGATCGTGCAATAATACCGGCTAATGTCGTTTTTCCGGATCCGGGAGGTCCCCAGAAGATCATGGACTGTACTTCATCCCTGTCAATCATCTGTTTTAAAAGACGTCCTTCCGATACGAGGTGCTGCTGTCCGATATATTCATCTAATGATACAGGTCTCATCCTGTCGGCAAGTGGTCTGTTTAATTCTGATTCAAATAAGCTTGTCTGTTCCATAAATCTATTTTACATGCAAAAGGCAAAAAGAAAAACCATGCATTTCTGCATGGTGTATATGCTTACTGTTTTAAGCCGAGAAGAGCAGATAACAGATCTGTGCCGTTTGTATTGGCATTTGCGTTTGCATCTGTTTTCATGAAAGCACTCATGATATCAGTCATGCCGCCTGTGCTTGCTCCGCCTAACAAAGAGGATGCCAGGCTTGTGAAATCCAATGCATTAGCCTGCTGCTGTGGCTTAGCCTGTGTTGTTGCAGCGGAAAGGCTGGAGAGAAGGGAAGGAGCGATGGCACTGAGAATTGCGCTGACATCAGCTGCACTTGCACCGGACTGTTTTGCGATTTTTTCTACTGCTGCATTTTGATCTGCACCGAGAATATGGCCGATGATCTTTTCGCCGTCTTTCTGGTCAGCTGTGCTGATCTGATCGGCAATGAATTTGTTTGTGGAATGCTGTGTCAAAGCAGAGAGCAGTGATTGTGCACCGGCCTGGGAAGAAGCATTGCTTGTCATAGCCTTTGTCAGTAACGGCAAAGCATAAGACAGAATTGTCAATGCAGAAACGCCGGAAATGCCGGTTTTCTTGGACAGGGAGTCCACGGATGAGTTTGAAGTCATGGAACTCATTAACATGCTAAGTAAATTCATTATTATTCCTCCGATATACTATTTATATTTTAATACTGTTTTTATAAAAAGAGAAAATATTTTTACCTGTATACGGCAGTTTCTGCAATCATTCCCCAGTGTTTGCGGATCAATGCATGAAACATGTCTTTTGTGACGGCTCCGTTGAAGGATAATAATTCGTAGTCAACATGAAAGAAACGATAGAAGACACCGGTAGTTTCATATCCGTTATGAATATAAAAATCTCTTCTTCTGACTCTTTCCTCATAATTGTCTGCATCTTTTCTTGCCTCTTCAATATCAATCACAAACGGAGAGGCGGGGTATTCCTGCTGCAACTGCCGGAGTAATTTTGAACCATAACCCATATTTCGTAATTCCGGTATGACAGCCAGATAGGAAAGATAAACAAGATTTCCATGCAGAAAGACACAGGTTAATCCGATGAAACGATCTTCTTCATAATATGCCTTCATGATCCTTTCTTCTGAAAAGGAGGCAAGCAGCCTGTTCCAGGGAATTCTTTCATCGGCAGGAAAGCTGTCATTATACAGCTTTTTCACTTCCTCAATATTTTTTGTTTTATTGGTAATGATTTTTGTCCTAAACATAAAACCATTATACCGTGTTATAATGGATCCATGCCATTACAAATTATCAGAAATAACATTGCTGACGTTAAAGCGGATATGATTGTCTGTCCTTGTAACAAGGATCCGATGAGCATCGGAGGTGCGCAAAAAGCGATCTATGATGCAGCAGGAACAGAGCTTTTCCGTGCACGCATTGAAATCGGTCAGATGCATACAACAGAGGTACAGGTAACACCTGCGTTTCATCTGAAGGCAAGGTATGTCCTGCATTGCTGCGGACCGGTTTATACAGATGGAAACCATGGAGAAGAGCAACAGTTGAGAACCTGCTACAAAAATGCGCTTGCTGAGGCAAAGAGATACTATTGCCGAAGTATAGCTTTTCCCTTGCTTTCAAGCGGAACATACGGTTATCCGAAGGACAAAGCTATCGATATAGCCAGGGAAGAGATACTGTCTTATGCAGACATCGATGAACTGAAGGTTATCCTTGTGCTGTTTGACCGGGAATCCTATCATATCTCTCTTGAGAGAAAACAGGATGTGGATTCCTATATCAGTGACAGAGCTGTCAATGACATGATGGAAGAGGAGTATTACGCAAGACCTTCTCAAAGCATGCCGCAAATGAAAAATGACTTCGCTTTGCCATCTGTGTCACATCCTTCTTCCCATGAGAAAAAGGCAAGTTACAAGCGGGAGAAACCGAAAGCAAATATGCTGGAAAGGATTCTCGTAAGGAAAAAGGAAACCTTTCAGACAATGCTGTTGAGAAAGATAGATGAGAAAGGCATGACAGATACCGAAGTGTATAAAAGAGCAAATATTGACAGGAAGCTCTTTTCCAAAATCCGATCCAATCCCGATTATCATCCGAAGAAGGAAACCATTCTTGCGCTTTCCTTCAGCATGGAACTGTCAAAGGATGAAGCGGAAGATCTTCTCCGAAGGGCAGGATATGCTTTATCGCCTTCCTCCCACAGAGATCTGATTGTCTCCTATTGCTTCGATCGTGAGATCTATGACCTGATCGAAGTCAACAGTCTTCTGTATGAATACAGCCAGCCCATGTTACCATAAAACATATTGATAAAAGCTATAAGTGGAGGATGACTTATAGCTTTTTCTTATATCTGTGTATCCGTTTCGGATATTAGCCAGAAAGGAAATGAGTTGTCATAATAGATGCAGGCGGAGGGAATAAATGATGAAACAACTGATATCCATTCTGCTGAGCAGACAGCGAATGTGAAAGATACCTGCATCAACATCCATAAGACAAAAAAGAAAGAGAAAGGTAAAGAAAATGACAGATATCAGAAATACAAAAAACTGGAGTATAGAAACAAAACAGGTCCATATCGGACAGGAACAGGCTGATCCTGCTACAGATGCAAGAGCAGTTCCTATTTACGCAACAGCGTCCTACGTTTTCCATAATGCCCAACATGCTGCTGACCGTTTCGGTTTAAAAGATCCGGGAAATATTTACAGCCGCTTAACCAATCCGACAGAAGGCGTATTTGAAGAAAGAATTGCTGCACTCGAAAACGGAACAGCTGCATTGGCGGTAGCTTCCGGTGCAGCCGCTATTACTTATACGTTTCAGGCACTTGCCAAAGCCGGAGAGCATATTGTCGCAGCCAAAACCATCTATGGCGGAACATACAATCTGCTTGCACATACATTGCCGTTAACTTCCGGTATCACCACAACTTTTGTGGATCCGGATGAAGAAGGAGCATTTGAAAAAGCGATACAGGATAACACAAAGGCAATCTTTATCGAAACCCTCGGCAATCCCAATTCCAATATTATCGATATTGAAGCAAT
>JAFYCG010000161.1 GCA_017539825.1 Solobacterium sp.
ACGGATAACAATAATAATTATTACGGCGGTGAAAGCGGTGAACGTTCTTCCAGTTATCCTTTCTATGTTGCATTGGACTCTGCAGAAGGTCTGATGCTAGGCCAGCATGTTTTCATTGAACCTGATTATGGCCAGGGAGCTGTCAAAGAAGGAATCTGGCTGGATGGAGGCTATATTGTCTTTGAAGAAGACGGCAGTACATATGTATGGGCTGCAAACTCCCGCAACAGACTGGAAAAGAGAAAAGTCGAATTAGGCGAAATGGATGAAGAGACATTCTCCTATCAGGTTGTTTCCGGTCTGAATGAAAATGATATGATCGCATGGCCTGATGAAACCTTGCAGGAAGGCATGTCTGTGATTACATCCGATATGTTTGCGGAGGAAGCAGAATGATACTTGAATTAAAGAATATCAACAAGACATACGGCATGGATCAGGTTACTGTCAACGCATTGAAGAATGTTTCTTTTTCGGTGGAAGAAGGAGAGTATATTGCGATAATGGGACCTTCGGGATCCGGCAAGACAACACTGATGAATATCATCGGATGTCTGGACAAACAGTATAGCGGTACATATATTCTTGACGGAACAGATGTGACAACACTCGATGAAAACAGCCTTTCCGAAGTCAGACTGCATAAAATCGGATTTGTCTTTCAGACATTCCAGCTTCTGGCAGGTGAAAATGCAATGGAAAATGTTGCATTACCATTGATTTATTCCAGTGTGAAAAAGAAAGACCGTCAGGAAAGAGCGACAGAAGCATTAAAAAGAGTCGGACTGGAAGACAGAACAACCTTTTTGCCAGCCCAGCTTTCCGGAGGACAGAAACAGCGTGTCGCAATTGCAAGAGCGATGATCAATGAGCCGAGAATTCTTCTGGCCGATGAGCCTACAGGTGCTTTAGACCAGGCTTCCGGCAGACAGGTTATGGAACTGTTTAAAAAACTGAATGATGAAGGCGTAACGATCATCATGATCACCCATGATGCCAATGTCGCATCCAATGCGAAAAGAATACTTCATATCATCGACGGAGAAATATCAGAAGGAGCGTTCAAAGCATGAAAACAGGAAAAAAGATACTGATTGCTGCGATCTGTGCTGCTCTTGTGATAGCAGGAATTGTCGGCTATAAGATGTATAACGATTCCAAAATTGTGGTCAATGTTTCGTCTGTTCAAATGATGAACGGCGGCTATTTTGAAGATCCTCTGACAACATCAGGCATGGTCTTTGATATGGAAAACCAGACGGTCGATGTCGACTACCAGAAAGTGATTAAAGATGTATTTGTCGAAGAGGGACAGGAAGTAAGAGAGGGCGATCCTCTTGTAGAATATGACATCACTTCCTTACAGCTTTCTCTGGAATTGAAAAAACTTACGATTGAATCATTGCAGAATGAGATTGAAAAGGCACAGAGAGATCTCAGAAAGCTGAGAAATACAACACCGGTTCCCGAGTATAATCCGGATCCGGAACCTGTTCCAGTTCCGACTCCTCTGCCTGAGAAAACACCAAAACAGATCAAGGAAGCGTGGGATTTCCTGAATTCTGTAAAGCAGGCGGTTAACTATGTCAAGGAAAATGCAGTACATGTAACCATCAATCATATGGCTCCATGGAAAGAAGAAAATCCGGAACCTGCAGATCCCGATCAGGGTAATGAAGATCCTGAGCCCAAAGAAGAGGAAGAACCTGCCGATCCGGAAGTTACCACATACCATCTGTCATTGACCAACTGTTCAACGACTGTCACTTATACGGATGATGAAGGTGAACATGAGATGGAAGTGGCAGAGTATGATTTCGAACCGGGAACAGAAATTGTGGTAAGGTATGCGCAGGATCAGGAGAATGATGAGTTTGCTTACTGGAAGATCCTCAATCTGAATTATCAGAACTCCGCCTATGCGGAAATTACATTCAATATGCCGGAACATGATGTCAATATCGTTGCCATTTATGATCGTTACTACAAAGTCAATGTTGAAAACGGTACAGCGGATCAAGAAAAGGTTTTTGCCGGTACAACCGTCACAGTTACATATACCGGAGAAGATGCATTCAAGGAATGGTCATCTGCAGATGAGGATGTTTCCTTTGCCTATGCAAAGAATCAACAGACAACCTTCGTCATGCCGGAACATGATGTAAACATTAAGGCAAAGACAGATAAAGATGATAAAGATCCCGAACCTACGCCAACTCCTGAACCGGATCAACCCGGTACTGAAAAGAATCCTTATAAATTCCTCATCCAGGAAACCGGTTATGTCACCGGTGCTTTCCTGAATGAATTACGGGAAATGGGAGAGGATGTATATGCTGAGATTTATACATCTGAAGATAATACATGGAAAGGAAAAACTACCCGTGTCGCAAAGTTATGCAGTTCCTCCCTCGTTCAGGTGGATGATGAATCCATGTGGAGCATTCCGGATCGAATGGTACATTTTGCGGAAGAGGATATTGTTGATTTCGATGACGGCGGATACACGGAAATCAGTATCCCTGAATCCGGATATACAGCGAGAGACCTGCAAAGAGCCATCGGTGCTGCTGAAAGACAGCTTCTCAGTCTTGATTTAAGCAAGCGAAAAGCGGAACTGGAGCTCAAGGAACTGGAAGAGCAG
>JAFYCG010000019.1 GCA_017539825.1 Solobacterium sp.
CAAAGGATGAATATGAAATCAACCAATACCGTGTTCATAATGATTTTCATGGAATATCGCAGAAAATATAAGTGATATTCATCCGAAGGGTATAAACGAAGATAATTTGTATTGAATTCATTCTCTGAAATCTCTTATAATAATTGTTGCTATGAAATGGTATGAACAAAACTTTATCAACCGAAGAGACTGGATACTGGATCATCTGGAATTATTAGGCCTGGATGGCAATGAAACGATGATTGTTTTATTGATTGATTTTATGAATGAACATCGTATTCCTGTCAGTCTGGATTCCCTGCATAAAAAGACAGGACTGAATGAGGAAGAAATCAACAGGATTATTTCTTCCTTATGTGCCAGAAAGTATCTGGAGATCCGCGGATCATCTAAATCCGTCAGATTTCTGTTGAACGGCTTGTATGAAACCGATATTGCAAGAGACCAGAGAATTCTGGATAAATCATTATTTGATGTATTTGAAACGGAATTCGGCAGACCTTTAAGCAACAGGGAAATGGAAAAACTCAGTGACTGGAACAAGGTTACGGATAAAAAGCTCATCCTGTATGCTTTAAGAGAAGCCAGTGCTTATCAGGCATTGAATATGAACTACATTGATAAGATCTTAAAAGACTGGAAGGATTCCGGCATCACTGCACAGATGATTGAAGAAGGTAAACGCTGATGGAGAGAATGTCCGTAGAAGAAATTTTGACCCATCTGGAAAGGATGTATCCGGAAGCCGGATGCGAACTGGAACATGCAGACAATTACCAGATGGCTGTTGCGGTGATTCTGAGTGCACAGACAACGGATGCTTCTGTCAATCGTGTTACACCTGCATTATTTGCCGCTTATCCTGACATTGCTTCTTTAGCTGATGCGGATCTGAAAGATATTGAAGAGAAGATACAGTCTCTTGGCTTATACCGCAATAAAGCAAAATCCATCAAAGGATTTGCGAAAGGTGTCGTTGACAATTTTAACGGCGTGATTCCCGATACCATGGAAGATCTTGTGAAACTTCCGGGTGTAGGCAGAAAATGTGCGAATGTCATTCTTGCAGAGTGTTTCAGAATACCTGCACTTGCGGTAGATACCCATGTTTCCAGGGTTTCCAGACGCCTGGGACTTGCCTATCAGAAGGATGATGTTGATACGATTGAAAGAAAACTGAAGAAAAAGATTCCGAAAGAAAGATGGATTAAAACCCATCATCAGATGATTTTCTTCGGCAGATACTTATGTCATTCCAGAAATCCGGAATGTATCCGTTGTCCGTTTGTGAAAATCTGTCATGAAAAAAACAAAAACCTGACTGTTCGTCAAAAACCTGATGTTCTTTAATTCAGGTTTTTTCTTTTTGGGATTATAATAGATAAAGAGGCGTATATATGGCTGAGATCAGTGTAACAATCAAGGAAGCTGCATATAAAGAATTTCTCGAAAAGGGTTTTGAAAAAGCATCAATGCGCAATATTGCCAAAACTGCCGGTATTACGACCGGTGCATTTTATTCCCGTTTTGAAAATAAAGATGCTTTATATAAGACCGTTTTTGAAGATGTCACGACAAAACTGGAAAGATTGTTTGAGATACTCAAACCTGCATACTACAGAGGTGCGGAAAGAGGTGTCGGAGGAATTCTTGAGGTCATTGAAATGGAGATGCTCGGTGTTACCGGATTGATCTTTGACAATTACCAGCTGTTTCAGCTTCTGTTTTTAAAGAGCCATGGCAGTGAGATGGAATTCTATTTTGATCAGATCATTGAAAAGAAGATCAATGATTCTTTGGACTATTTCAAAGGATTCTATGACGATGAAAATACCCTCAGACTGATTCTGATCAACCAGTATGAAACTTACAGACAGATTATCAAACATGAATATTCCAAGGAAGATGCGATGCGTTCTTTACAGGAAGTCATGCGTTTCTATAAATTCGGCTGGAGAGGTATATTGAAAAAATGAAACCATATATTATCTATCATATGACATGTTCATTGAACATGAAGGTAACCGGAAATTTTCTTGCTAAATATCCCGAGGCTTCAGAATACTACTATAAACTGCACAGGGAATATCGAGAGACCGGCGCAAAAGGATTTATCTGCGGCAGAGCAACAATGCAATCGAGTTTCCTAAACGGAGAAAGATTTCAGGAAGAATATACAGAAACTGTCTATCCGAGAGTGGATACCTATATGAGTGCAGATTATGGGTTCTACGCAATTGCGGTAGATACACACGGGAAACTTCCATGGAAAGAAAATGTCATTCATGATGAAGATCCCGGATATGATAACTGCCATATCATCGAAGTATTGTGTGAAAATGTATCTGACAGTTATATCAGGTATCTGCAGGAAAAGAGGATCTCCTATATATTTGCCGGAAAAGAAACATTGAATATTGAGGTAATGCTGGAAAAGCTGAACCGGTATTTCAACATGAATACAATCCTTCTTGAAGGAGGAGGCATCATCGGCGGATCTTTTGAAAAAGAAGGTCTGATTGATGAACTTGCTCGTGTTGTGGTTCCGTATGCGGAAAGCGAAATGGAAAGATCCTTATTTGCTGATATGAATACTCCTGCATTGAATGGTTATCATATGCAGTATATGGAACAGGAAGGGGATATCATTATGCTTCATTATACGAAAGAGGAAAATGATGATTGAGCTGTTTGGCACCCTCGGACCTGCCTGTGCTGATAAGGATATGCTTGTAAAAATGTTTGCAGAAGGCATGAGCGGTATCCGTCTGAACCTTTCCCATACAAGTCTTTTGGAAAGCAGAGAATGGCTTAAGACATATCATGATGCCGCAGAAGAATATGGCATTCAGGCACAGCTGCTGATTGATATGCAAGGTCCGGAATTGCGAATCGGAAGGCTGGAAAAAGATCTTGTCCTGGAAAATACAGCTATTGTGACATTTGCAAAACCGGGGATGATTCCTGTTGATCAGCATATACTTCATGCTTTGGAAAAAGGAGATACAGTTTTGCTGGATGATGGCAAAATTGAAATTCTCATTCAGTCCGTTCATGAAGATGAAGCAGAGGGAATTGTTATCAGGGGAGGAATCCTTTCTTCCCGAAAGAGCATCAAAATCCGAAATAAAGATATCATTGCACCTGTCCTGACAAAACAGGATATAGAGAACATCAGGCATGCAAAAGAGTATGGTGTTACCGCATTGATGCAGCCGTTTGTCAGAAACGGTAAAGAGCTGAAAGAAGTCAAAGATACATTGCATCATTATGATTGTGATGATATCCGGATTTTTGCCAAAATTGAAAACATGACGGGTTATGAAAATCTTGAGAATATTATCCCATATGCCGACATGATTGTGATTGCTCGAGGAGATCTCGGCAACGATATGCCGTTATGGAAATTACCTGTTATACAAAGAAAAATATCGGATCTCTGTCTGCTACACCAAAAACCGTTTCTTGTTGTGACACAGAGGCTTGCAAGCATGGGCGATTCTCCCATTCCGAGAAGAGCGGAAGTATCGGATATATTCAGAGCATTGAATGAAGGAGCTTCTGCACTGATGGTCACCAATGAAACCGCTGTAGGAAAGTATCCTGCAGAAGTGATCCGTTATTTATACAACACCGCAAACGAAGCATTGCAATGGAAGGAGTATTAATATGTTTGTTATTCAAAACGGAACCATCCACGACGCCGTAAACAAAGAACCGTATATCGCCGATATTCTGGTTGAAGATGGTAAAATCAAAGAAATCGGAAAAGACCTGTCTGCAGACAAAGTCATCGATGCAACAGGACTGGATGTTTATCCGGGATTTATCGATGCCCATGCTCATCTTGGACTGGATGGATACGGCATCGGCTTTGAAGGCCATGATTATAATGAAATGGGTGATATCTGCACTCCGCAGATGCGTGCCATCGACAGTTTCAATCCGATGGATCCGACTGTTAAAAAAGCCGCACAGGCAGGTGTTACCTGTGTTGCAACCGGACAGGGCAGTTCCAATGCGATAGGAGGAACATGGATCGCTGTCAAGACAACAGGAAATTGTGTTGATGACATGATTGTCAAAGATCCTGTTGCGATGAAATGTGCACTGGGTGAAAACCCTAAGAGATGCTACAGAGAAAAAGGCAATTCCGCCAGAATGTCCACCGCTGCACATTTAAGAGAAATGATACTGCAGGCAAAGGATTATCTGGCAAGAAAGGATGCAGCAGGAGATGATGCTTCCAAAAGGCCTGCATTCAATATGAAGTGTGAAGCGATGATTCCTGTACTGAAGAAAGAGATTCCACTCAAAGTTCATGCACATCAGGCAAATGATATTCTGACTGCGATCCGTATCGCCAAAGAATTTGATCTGAAACTGACACTTGAACATGTAACTGAAGGACATCTGATCGCAGACAAGCTGGCAGAAAATAAACAGTATCCGATGGCTGTAGGACCATCCTTAACGCATGCTTCCAAATTTGAATTACAGAACAAGACATGGAAGACACCGAAAGTGTTAAATGAAAAGGGATGCCTTGTTTCGATTATTACCGATTCACCTGTGATTCCGCAGGAATATCTTCCTTTGTGTGCAGGTTTGGCTGTTAAGGCAGGAATGGACCGATTTGAAGCTTTGAAAGCTATCACCATCAACCCTGCAACCCATATCGGCATTCAGGATCGTACAGGATCACTGGAAAAAGGCAAAGATGCAGATATCGTTATCTGTGACGGAGATCCGTTTGAAGTTGCAACAACAGTCAGATATGTGTTTATCGATGGTAATGAAATCGATCTAACCCCTGACAAGGAGTAAAGATGAAAGAATTACCCGACAACTGGGAATCAATGTCCCATCAGGAAAAAGAGAAATTCTTTGCCCAGAACTACTATCATTATATTCGTGAAGGGGAAGTAGACGGCTTGCAGCCTTTTACCCCGGAAAATATCAGGGATGCGTATAACGCTTTTCTGAAAGAACAATAATCCGATACGATGTATCGGATTTTATTGCATTATGATCGATTCTGAAATACTATATTTTCTGGAAATGAGGAGATTGAACATGATAAATAAAATATCCGTCATGGTTGCTGATATTGATGGCACACTCTGTCTGAAAGGACAGAATCTGATGCCGAAAACCAGAGAAGCAATTCAAAGATTACATCGGGAAGGGGTTCTGTTTGGACCGGCATCAGGCAGACCGTTTGATCACAGAACATTGAAAAGAGCAGAAGAATGGGGACTGGGGTTTGATTTTGATCTTGCCATCGGCATGAATGGCGGTGAGCTGTATGATGCAAAGACAGATTCTGTAGAAAAGCTCCACATGTTGAAAAGAAAAGATATTTACGATATTCTTTCTTTCTTAGAAGGCATGGATCTCAATGCAATTGTTTATGTCAACGGATATGATGAAATATATGCATTGCGCATGGATGACTTTATGAGGGATTCCATTAACAGAAACCATTCTCATGTAGAAATCGGAGGCAAAGAAGTTTTAAGCCGTTATGACACAGGCAAGATTGAGGTGCATGTCAATGGTGCGTATAAGGAACAGTTCCTCAATGCCGTAAATGCAAATGCATCCGATCATTGGACAATTACAAAAACGTTTGAAATTGCAGATCATATCACATACGAATTCCAGGATCCGCGTGTCAACAAAGGACTGGCCTTAAGGATGTTCAGTGAAAGACATCATATTCCTTTATCGGAATTCATCGCCTTTGGTGATATGGAAAATGACATTGGCTTGTTGAAAGAAGCCGGATGGGGTGTATGTCTCATCAATGGTGCAGAGGAAACAAAAGCCGTTGCACAAGCTGTTACAGAATACTCCGTATTTGAAGACGGGGTTGGAAACTACTTATTTGACCATTGGTTCAACAAATAAAAAACAGGCATGGCTATTGCTGTGCCTGTTTGTTTTCATCTGTGTAGTAAACGGTACTGCCTGCAGAAACTGAATGCAGAATCCAGACGTTACCGCCGATTGTACAATGATCACCGATTTTTGTATTGCCGCCAAGGATCGTTGCATTTGCATAGATGACGACATGATTTCCAATATCCGGATGACGTTTTCCGCCTTTAACAGGATTGCCGTTTTCATCTTTTTCAAAGCTCTTTGCACCGATGGTA
>JAFYCG010000162.1 GCA_017539825.1 Solobacterium sp.
AGGAATACATCTGCGATATCATCATCGACAAGCAATGTTTCGATAGCGTTACATAAACTCGGACGGATGCAATTTGCGTTGACGGCAATCTTTTCAGCCATAGCAAGATCTGCACTTTCATCAACAAAGGTATGACATACGCCTGCACCGGTTTCGATCACAGGAACTCTGGCATTTTTGACAACTGCCTGAATCAGGTTTTTTCCGCCTCTTGGAATCAGCAGATCAACATATTCACGGCATTCCATGAACTGCTGTGTTTCAGCATGACTCGGTCTTTCTGCAAGCTGGATCAGATCGGTATCCAAACCGGATTTTTCCAAAGCCTTCTTGAAGATATTGACGATGGCAAGACAGGAACGATAAGACTCTTTTCCGCCCTTTAATACACATGCATTTCCGGCTTTAAAGCACAATGCTGCACAATCTGCCGTAACATTCGGACGGGACTCAAAGATAATACCGATGACACCGATCGGGCAGGAAACTTTCTTCAGATGGATACCGGAAGGAATATCTCTTTCTTCGATAATCCGGTGAAGCGGATCTTCCAGCTGTACGATCTGCAGAATGCCTTCAGCCATTCCCTGTATTCTCTTTTCATTCAGTAACAGTCTGTCCAGCATGGCTTCCGACATGCCGTTCTCTTTGGATTCCTGCATATCCGCCTGATTGGCAAGGATAATCTCATCCTGTTTTACAACCAGATTTTTCGCAAATTCCATTAAGACGGTATTGCGGATATCAGATGATGTATTTCGCAATGATGCAGATGCTTTTTTAGCAAGTTTTGCCTGTTCAATCATATTCATATATTTATACCTCAAACAATGTTCCGGGGATTTCATCTTCTAAGATGATGTCATACAGGATACCGGGGTCTTTTCCGTTTGCCAAAACGGTAGGTATACCTTGTGTACGAGCAATTTTAGCTGCGGAGATCTTTGTGACCATACCGCCTGTTCCGAGTTTTGTGTTACTGTCGGAAGCCATGTGTATAACGTCTTCCGGATTTTTGACGACAGATATCAGCTTTGCGGAAGGATCAATGGATGGATCTTTGTCATAAAGTCCATCGATGTCGGATAGCAGAATCAGCACATCCGCATTTGCAAACTGGGCTACAACCGCAGAAAGTGTATCATTATCCCCGTAGACAATCTCTTCTGTTGCTACCGAGTCATTTTCGTTCACGATGGGAATTGCTTCCATTTCCAGCAAAGCACCAAGAGTCGCAATGACATTTTCTCTGCCTTTTGTATCTTCGGTTATTCCTTTGGTTAAAAGAATCTGACCGCTCAGACATCCGTAATCCATGAAAAAACGGTCATATACACGCATTAATTCACATTGGCCGATTGCTGCAGCTGCCTGTCTCTTTGCGATGCTTTCCGGTCTTTGCGACAGATGCATCTTATTTGTTCCTACGCCGATTGCTCCTGAAGTGACAAGGATGATTTCCAATCCCATGTTTTTCAGATCTGTCAGTGTGCGGCAGAGCTTTTCGAGTCTTCGCAGATCGGGAGCACCGTTTTTATGGCATACGGTTGAAGTGCCTACTTTTACAACGATTCTTTTCCATTTCATATTCGGCTCCATTAATGGTATTATTATTGCACAAAAAAGCATATTTTGCTTGGAAATGATGTAAAGAGTTATGAAATTAGTGGAATGCTGGATCGAACATCCGATTCGATCCCTGGATCAGACATATACATATATTTGCAAAGAAGAGGTAAAACCCGGATGCCGTGTGCAGATCGCTTTGAAAAATGCAAAAGTGACAGGTTTTGTGGAAAAGGTGACTGAGACAAAGGAATCACGTGAAGAAATTGAAAAAAGACTTGGCTTTGAAGTAAAAGAGATTCTGTCTGTCATTGATCAGGAAAGCCTGATCACAAAAGAACTGCATGATCTTGCTGAATGGCTGCATGAGGAAACACTCAGTACTATGATTTCCTGCTTTTCGGCAATGCTGCCATCCAAGGCAAAGCCTTCATCTTCCCATAAGCAGGCAGTTACGGAAAAGTGGGTGAAGATCAGTGATATTGAAGTAACCCTTACCCCGAAACAGCTTGAAGCTTTTCAGTATGTGAAAGAAAAGGGAGAATGCAGGTACAGTGAAGTCAGAAAACACTTTCCCAACCAGGCAAAAGCACTGCTGGATAAAGATGCTTTTATTCTCTTTGAAAGGGAAAAGGAAGGGGAAGAAATAGAGGAAGAAATCACTTCTGTCCCATATCTGCTGACAGAAACACAGAAACAGGCCATGAAGGAGATTGAAGAGGCAGATGATCCCGTCTATCTTATTTGCGGTGTAACCGGATCAGGAAAGACAGAAATCTATCTTCAGCTGGCCGCAAAAGCCCTTTCTGAAGGGAAACAGGTTCTGATTCTGGTACCTGAAATTGCCTTGACACCGCAGATGATTGAGCGTGTTTCAACCCGCTTTGGCAAAGGACTTGCAATCTATCACAGCGGTCTGAATCCCCAGGAAAAATATGAACAATATAGAATGGTAAAAAACAGAAAGGCAAGAATTGTTGTGGGAACAAGAAGTGCCGTTTTCCTGCCTTTTCATGATCTGGGGCTGATTGTCATGGATGAGGAACATGACAGTTCCTATAAACAGGACACACAGCCTTCCTACCATTGCCGTGATATTGCCGTATGGAGAGGCAAGTATCACGGATGTAAAGTCATTCTCGGCTCTGCTACGCCTACTCTGGAAAGTTATGCCCGAGCCATAAAAAAGGTCTATCATCTGGTTACAATGGATCAAAGGGTTAACCATGAATTGCCGCAGGTCACCGTCGTACCGATGAAGGATACGATTCGCAAAGGGGAATCCTATATCCTTTCGGATACATTGAAAGAAAAGCTCGGTCAGAGGCTGAATGACCATCAGCAGGCAATCATTCTCTTGAACCGCAGAGGTTACAGTTCGGCATTGCGATGCCGAAATTGTCAGGAAGTCATTCAGTGTCCGCATTGTGATCTTGCCATGAGCTATCATAAAGATGTAAAAAGAATGAAATGCCATTCTTGCGGTTATGAGATGGCAGTTCCAGCAACCTGTCCCTCCTGTGGGGAAAAAGCCGGTTTTTCGTCCTACGGGTTTGGCACCCAGCGCCTGGAAGACGAGGTTAAATCTGTTTTTCCGCAGGCAAGGATATTGCGCATGGATGCTGATACAACTTCCCGCAAGAACAGCCATAAAGCGATTCTGGAGTCATTTGGCAAAGGAGATGCGGATATTCTCTTGGGCACACAGATGATCGCCAAAGGGCTGGATTTCCCCAATGTGACACTGGTAGGGGTTGTTAACGGGGATGAAGGATTAAACAGACTGGATTTTCACAGTTGTGAGACGACATTTGACCTGTTGATGCAGGCCGGCGGCAGAAGCGGCAGGTCAAAGGAAAAAGGAGAGGTCGTATTTCAGGTATATGATCCGGATCATTATGCGGTTGTTTCAGCCGCAAATCAGGATTATCTGGCTTTTTTCAAGAACGAAATGCAGTTCAGGCATGCCGGACAATATCCGCCATATACGTATATGATTGCCTTAACGGTTGCCGGTTATAAACAGGAAAATGTTGATCAGCTCGCCGAACTTTTGTACAAGTCCATAAGAGGACCGTTTAAAACGATCGGTGTCATTTCCCTTTTGAAAATCAATGACAAATTCCGCAGCCGCATTCTGCTGAAAGGCAAGGATCTTTCGCAAATGCAGCAAGCTGTCAGACAGTTTATGGATACCACAAAAGAAAACCTGAACGGATTGCAGATTGATGTCAATCCTTTGTATTTGGATTAATGTTTATG
>JAFYCG010000020.1 GCA_017539825.1 Solobacterium sp.
GAGAGGTATTTGAAGGTGTTGTTACTTACGATAACAAAGAATACTGTTTTCATGAATACGGACGTGAGCAGGAAGCTTTGCATATGGTTCCGATTCTGTTTTTTGATAATGACATTGCAAGTGTCATAAGCCTGGAAGATGTGAGCGGTCCCTTTGGTCATTATTCTGAAAAGTACGGCCTTTTGGAAAGAAAATGCCTGGAATGGGGAACCGATATGATGGAAGAGGTTTTTGATTCAGAAGACGATATTCAGAAACTAAGATTGCTTGCCTGTATGAATGATCATTTTCAATCCCTTACAGACAGAGCTGTCCCCGGCATGGCTCCATGGCGTAACGGAGGAATTATTGAAGATACTGAAGTAGATAATGAGGTTGGACCTGTATACTTGGGAGAACTGGAGAAAATGCTGGAAGCCCTTGTAAAATACAACGAGAATGAGGAAGTCGTTAAGGAGGCAAAATCTCTTCTGCAGCGATTAGCCGTAAATCATTCCTGACAATAGAATTTCAGTCTGTTTATCAGCTAATTGGTATGTATGAAGGAGGAAACATGGAACTGAAATATGTATTTATTCACGGAACAGCAGGTTGGGGGAGTTATGACAAGCGTTATGAGAAAATGCCTTATTGGGGGATGAGAGGCGGCGATCTCATCAACTATCTGAATGAAAAAGGATTTGACAGTTATGCTGCGTCGGTTTCACCGTTTGGAAGTGCATGGGATCGTGCTTGTGAACTGTATGCGCAAATTTACGGAAAGAAAGTTGACTATGGAAACCATCACAGCAAAACGTATGGTCATGAGAGATTCGGAAAAGATTATACAGGATGTTCTCTGATTCCGGATCTGACCGATGATACAAAGCTGGTTCTGATAGGACATTCCTTTGGCGGAACAACAGCGAGAATGTTTGCTGAATTGATGACACATGGTGATGAAGATGAAAGAGCTGCTGTCACAGAAGATGATCTTTCACCTTTGTTTCTGGGTGGGATGGAAGACAGAATCCATTCGGTTGTTGTTTTAGCGTGTGCATTAAATGGCAATTCTTCATTTGATATGCTCAAAGATCCTGATTTTGATTTGAGCTCTGTGAAGGTCCCCTGGTGGAGCAGGTATTTCGGTAAAAGAATGTCTGATAATCTGCAGACAGAGACGGATGGCAGAGATTTCAGGGACAGCGGAGATTATGATATGCAGATCGATCAGGCTGCTCTTTTGAACAAGAGGATGGGTACTCTGCCGAATGTATACTATTATTCTGTTCCATGCAGTTATACGCAAAAGAGTGGTGACAATTATGTCCCAAAAAAGGGCATGGAGCCTTTCTTTGTCATGCGATCATTCCAAATCGGTCAGTATACCGGTACGACTAAAGGCGGAACAAGTATTGATCAGAAATGGAAAGAAAATGACGGCAGGGTCAGTACCGTTTCTGAAATTTCTCCTTTCGGGGCACCAATCAGAAAGCTGAAGCGTAATGATCTTAAACCCGGCATATGGAATGTATTTCCTGTATATAACGGAGACCATATGTCATTGCAGGGCGGGCTGATTCATAAAAAGGATATCCGGCCTTTTTACCTGGATTTGCTTACAATGATTCGTGATGTTAACTGAAATGTATTGATGATTATTATGTCTTATGGCGGGCAGATTGTTAAATCCCGGTCATATAAGAAAACATATTTGCACCTGAGGTAAGATAAAATGAGACGTTGCATTGTAACATCTCCATGCAGAGTCTGAGGAGACTGCATGGAGGAACGGATGAAGAAATACATCCGCATATCCTCAGACTTTGCTTCTTGAAATAACAACTAAAAAAAGGAGCAAAGAAATGAAAGAAAACAGTTTACGGTATTTTTATATCTTTTGGAGTACACAGGCATTATCACAACTCGGCAGCAGCATGACTGCATTTGCCTTGACTTTGTGGCTGTATGAAAAGACGGGATCGGCACTAAGCACGGCTGCCTTAACGATCTGCACCTATGCGCCATATGTTCTGATGAGTATTTTTGCAGGAGCATTGACAGATAAGCTGAACAAGAAAAAAACAATGCTTGTTTGTGACTTTCTGGCTGCTTTATGTACCTTAGCTGTGTTTATGCTTTATAAAGCTGATATTCTTGCTATATGGCATCTGTATGCGGTTAATGTGTTGTCCGGTCTTATGAATACGGTCCAGCAGCCTGCATCCGAAGTCGCATTGACATTGATTGTTTCCAAAGAACACTATCAGAAAATCAGCGGTTTGAAAAATCTGTCCAGATCCCTGATTTCCGTACTGAATCCATTAATCGCATCTGCATTGTATGCATTTGCCGGATTAGAGATCGTTATTGCTGCAGATCTATGCAGCTTTGTAATTGCATTTACAGCACTGGCTTTGCTGATCAGGATTCCGGAAACACAAAGGACAGAAAATCAGAATACATGGGATATGGTGAAGGAAGGTCTTTCATTCTTAAGAAGGACATCGATGATCTTAACTCTGATTCTGTTTATGTCCGGTGTCAATCTGATCTCTTCGGCATTTAATGCAACACTTCCTGCCTATGTGATTTCTAATCCAAAAGGGGGAACCGCAATATACGGCATCATGACTTCTGTTGCAGGAGCAGCAATGGTTTTGGGAAGCATGCTTGTATCATTTCTGCCGAAACCTAAAGACAGAATAAGAGTGGTATTTGTGACAATGCTGATCTCGTTAGGAAGCGAGAATTTCATTCTGGCATTTTCAAGAGAACCGGTTATCTGGATGATTGCGCAGATTATGGGATGGATTCTTGTTCCGGTCATGAGCACAAATCTCGAAGTGATATTACGTAGTATGATTCCTGTGGAATTGCAGGGAAGAGTATATGCATGTCGAAACTCTTTGCAGTTTTTTACCATACCGATCGGTCTTTTCCTGGGTGGATGGATGGTAGATCAGGTGTGCGAGCCTTTTATGAAAAGACATAGTTCCTCACAGATTCTGACAACACTGTTTGGCAGCGGAAAGGGATCCGGAGCTGCACTCATGTTGCTGATTCTTGGAATAACAGGGAGTCTGTTGTGTATTCTGACAGGAAACAGATTAAAAAAATATCATTTTCGTGAACAGTAAACCACCAGGCATTTGTGCCTGGTTTTTTATTAGATTGTCAAAGAAGAATTATGCAGGAAAAATAAAAAATTCAGCTATAATGGAATCGGATCATGCAGAATTGACGGAGATAAACAATGAAATATGAATATACAAGCATCGATCAGGACAGTTTCAGTCTTCACGATTGTCGTGCTGTAAAGGCCGAACTGATAAACAATAAACTGATATTCTTTTTTCCGGATGGAATTTTCTTTACGGATTATTCGGATGACTGGCCGAATACCGGTAAAGCTGAAGTTGAATTTACAATAGATCATTTGAGAGGTGTAACAGTTTATCTGTTTACAGAGTCAGAAGGACAAACCATCCGCCGGGAATATACGCTTACTGAATGTATTGAAAAGATCAACAGTGGTGAATGGGAACTGGAATTTGCCTATCGCTATGATGGATATCAGGAAATTCTGTACAAATGCTGGATATGGGAAAACCATACTCCATGGACTTTTGAATGTGAGATTTGGATCGGTACAAAACAGAATCCTGTCTTCAGATGGGATTCACCTAAACAGGAATAAAAGAATTCCGTCAATTTTCTGAACATATCACGATTATGTCAGCTTAAACAGTATAATATTGATGAAACAAAACAGTATATGTTTGGAAAGATATTTCTCTTGATAATGAGGTATGATCATGGATGCTGAAACAAAGAATTATATTGACAGTCTTGAGGCAGGAAATATTCCCTGGAAAAGAATGTTCACTGCATATGGTACTGCCGGACATTATGCGGAATTATTGCCTGCGCTTGAACAGATAACTGATGCTGATGAATGGAAGAAGGTCTTTTTCAAAATCTCGGATTTTGAACATCAAAGCACCATGTTTCCTCCGGCTCCTTTTGTTTTCATTTTTCTCATCCGGATATTAGAGAAAAAGCTGGAAGAAAAAGCAGATGATATCGTTGAAAAGTTGATCGATCAGTTTACATATTACATAAATATATGCATCGAAGCAGAACAGATGGAACATGCCCCGCAACTGGATCATTTTTCGGATCTTCTTGATGAACAGAATCTGCTTCCTGCAGATTATACAGAAGATGATCTTATGGATGTCTTTGAAAATCCTGAAGCCGTCTCTGATGAATTATTCTACAGTTTTTATCACTATTCACTGATTGTACTTTCACAAATTCCGGATATACTTGATCAGTATAAAAAGTATACAAATCAGATCCAAAAACTCAGGGATATGATGGAATCAGTCAGCTTCTTAGTAAAATGAAACAGCAGAAGAGAAGAATATCAGCAATCTGATTGTTATGTATAAAGAGGTAAAACAAAAATTATCATGCCTAGAAAAATTACACCTGAAGAAAGAAATATTTTGTTGAATAACCCGGAGCTGGTCATGTTCAATCCTTACAGTTCTCTTAAGACACATCACTGTTCCTTGCGAAAAGCACT
Source organism: Solobacterium sp. (assembly GCA_017539825.1). Classification (GTDB taxonomy): domain Bacteria; phylum Bacillota_I; class Bacilli_A; order Erysipelotrichales; family Erysipelotrichaceae; genus Bulleidia. Next base: position 4,574 of record JAFYCG010000020.1, read on the forward strand.
GATTTTACCCGCATTTATCGCATTGCTCTTTTTTCTGTGGGGGTTTCTTTTTCCGGATTTTATCAATTCACACCCGATGATATTTGCAGGAACAGGATGTGCTGCTTTAATTGTTGCCAGCGGAGCTATACCGATCCTGTATCTGGTAATGGATGATCGTGCTTTTAGAAAGGCACGAGAAGAGCATTATGCCAGACAATTGAAGATGCTGTTGCCAAAGGATCTTACATGCAGAATTGCACATATTTTATGGGTTACTGTTGAAAAAGCGGAAGGTGGCTGGATACTGGATGGCAAAGAGGAGATGTTTGGATATTGCTCCTTTGTCAATTATTTCAAGATTGAACCGGATACAGATCTTGCAATCATCAGTGATGACAAAAGATTTTATGCTTATATAAAAAGAGATAATAAAACAGAAAGGTTTTATCAGCAGGCAGAGGATAAAAGCTGAGTAGAGATATTTTATTAAATGGAGGTGCATATAATGGAAAACTATCGTTTTACAGAGCTTGTGGAAAAGGAAAAGGGCTTCGAATTCTATCAGGCTTTTCGTGATGAAGAAGATTGGATCATCGGAGGCAAAGGAAATACATACTGGTTTATCCTTATGAAGGACCAGTCTGTTAAAGAAACATATATCGGAAAGCTGAAGGATGGCGAATGGATTGATCATAAAATCAAAGGTAAGGGTAAAAAGAAAACCATTCAGGAAATGCCTGCAGGTAGTACGATTCAAAGGATTGAGGAAAGAGCTTACTTTATGCAGGATGCAGAATGGGTCATAAACAGAAAACCAAGAGTGATCGAAGATGCTCATCCCCATTTTCACTATGTTTATGGCATAGGTGATAAAGCCTTGGATGTATCAGAAGCCTATGGTGTAAGCATTGCATTCTCTGATATTAAAGATCCTTCAACAGGTTTTCATTTAAGAAATCTTTATACCGGAGATGATGTGGAGATTCCTGTATAATTTGTAAAGATTCAATTTCCAGAGGTACGGATAATCTGCTAAGGCAGCAAGGATACTAAACTTGCCTGTAAGCTTCCTACATATGTGAAAGACTTGTTCTGATGGGTAAAAATCGGATGAGGATAAACCATCAATAGTAAAAGAAAATATATAAGATTCTGTTCACTTTACGTGAATAAAGTTTATACATATATTTAAATCATAAATAAGAGTAAAGTGACATAATTCTTCAGAATGTATTGAATCCCTTAGTGATTAGGTAATGGTAATATGTTATAATCGAATTAATCTTTAAATATACACTTCTTACAGGATTCTATAGAAATCTGTAATTGACAGACAACTGTTA
>JAFYCG010000163.1 GCA_017539825.1 Solobacterium sp.
CAGAACCGGTAATATCACTGCCGCCTCTGCTCATGACTTTAATGACACCATTGGGTAATGCACCATAGAATCCAGGAATCACGATCTTACGATCCGGTGCACAGTTCCTTAAGATCAGTTCATGCGTTCTCTGCATGTCAATTTCGCCGTCATAGCCAAAGGCGATTACATCCGCTGCATCCACAAAATCCGCATCGAGATATTCTGCAAGACATCTAGCGGTGAGGTATTCACCTCTGCTGACTAAGAAGTCTGTATTCAGATCTCTTAACATCTGTTTTTCGATCATCGCAAACTCTCTGTCAAGATCAACCGTTAAGTGTAAATCATTTTTGATTCTGTTATATTTATCAACGATCATCTGGAAGATGGATTCATGCGATACACCGTATCTGACATGTGCTTCACACAGGTACAGAAGATCGGTGATCTTATGATCTTCATGGGATTCTTTACCGCATGCACTTGTGACAATAAATTTTCTGCTTGGATCAGAATCGATGATCCCTTTGACCTTTTGAAACTGTGCGCTGTTAGCGACAGAAGATCCGCCGAATTTTACAACTTTAATCATTCCTGCACCTCTGCGATAAAGATCTCTTTATCTTCCTGTATTTTCTTCTGTAAGTCATCCAGTGAAATTTTCTTTGTCAGATATGTTTCTGCATCAATCTGTTGATCAAGGATATCTGCATAATCTGTTATCTGCTTGCTGCGCAGGTAGAATATCTTTTCTGCACTGTTGATGACGGTTACTTCCTGCAAGGAAGGGTATTCCATCGCTTCCTTGTTTTCAATGTCGTAGATATCCTGAACAACCGCATGGGCTGTCGGCAAAGAACCTGCACCCTGTCCGGTAAAAACGGCTTTACCAAGTGTTGCACTGTCGGATTCAATCGCATTGAAATTCATGGATGTATTAGCTAATACGTCTTCTTTCTTTAAGAAAACCGGCAATACGGAAGCCTCAATACTTCCCTCTTTCTTGATGCCTGTACCGATCAGCTTACATGTCATACCCTTGCTCTTGGCGTAATCCAGATCTTTTTTCTGAATGTAGCGGATACCGTATGTAGGTATTTCATCGAGTACCGGTATGACACCGAATGCTTTCATACAGGATAAAGCCACTTTATATTTCACATCCATTCCGTCAATATCATCGGAAGGATTCTGTTCGGCATAGCCTAACTGCTGTGCTTCTTTTAACAGCGGTTCAAACTCCAGTGATTCCAGATCCATTCTGCTTAAGATATAATTGGTAGTTCCGTTAAAGATTCCTCTGAAAGAATCAACCGGATCAATACGCAGAATTCTCTCCAAAGAAGCCATCCACGGAATACCTCCGCCGCAGGTTGCTTCATAATGGATCGAAACATTGTTTTTCTCTGCCTCGGCAAACAGATCCTCACAACAATTTGCAAGCATCTTCTTGTTGCTGGTGACGACATGTTTGTGATTCTGTATCGCTTTCATAAGAAATGTTCTGGCAGGTTCAATACCGCCCATGCATTCAACCACAACGTCAATCTCAGGATCCCCTAAAATATCCTGAACGTTCTGTGTGCATCGCGGATCGGTCAACTCCCAGTCATCCTTAACCAGAATTCGTTTTACCTGTAGTGTTTTGGAAACATCGCATATGCGGCTCACCCCTTTACCGACAACGCCATGTCCTAATAAACCTATTTTCATAAGGCCCCCTTACTGTTCGTCTGTGAAAGACACTTGTTTTCAAAACACAAACATAGTATCATTTTGTGGTATTCTTTTCAAGGAGGAAATGTAATGTATATCAGTTCTCGTAACAAGAGTAATAAAGTGAAGTCTCATGAAGCGATCATTCAGGGCCTGGCAACAGACGGAGGATTATTCACTCCCGAAAGCATCAAAGCTTGTATTAACCCTGCTGATCTGATCGGATTATCCTATCAGGAAATTGCCGAAAAAGTATTATGCACAATGTTAGAAGATTATGGGGAAGAGGAAATCAAAGACTGCATTAAAAATGCATATGATGATAAATTCAACCATCCCGAAATTGTTCCGTTAAGACAAATCAAAGACGGTTATCTCATGGATCTCTGGTACGGACCGACTTCCGCATTCAAGGATATTGCCTTAACCATCCTTCCGCATCTGCTGACAAAAGCGTATGAAAAAGAAAACCGGAATGACATCGTTTCTATCTTAACCGCTACAAGCGGTGATACAGGCAAAGCTGCCCTATCCGGATTTGCGGATGTTCCGCATACGGCTATTACCGTCTTCTTCCCGGAAATCGGTGTATCCCCGATTCAGAAGAAACAGATGCAGACAAGCATCGGTGATAACGTTGAAGTCATTGCGGTAAAGGGAAACTTTGATGATTGTCAGAGAATGGTGAAGGAAGCTGTTTCTTCCAAGGAAGTACTGGATTCTCTTCACAATGTCACAATCTCTTCCGCCAACTCCATCAATGTAGGAAGACTGGTTCCTCAGATTGTGTATTACTTCTCCAGCTATAGCAAGCTTGTCGAAAAGAATGTCATCCAATGCGGTGATTTGATCAACTTTGTTGTTCCAACAGGAAACTTCGGTGATATCCTTGCCGGATATCTGGCTAAGTTATTAGGACTTCCGGTCAATAAACTGATCTGTGCATCCAATGCCAACAATGTCTTAACCGACTTCATCCGTACAGGCACATATTCCCTAAAGAGAGAATTTAAGACAACCATGTCCCCTTCCATGGATATTCTGATCTCTTCCAATCTGGAAAGACTGTTATTCATGTTAAGCGGTAATGATGATGCCTTTGTCAATGAGATGATGCGGAAACTCAAAGAGGAGAAAGAATATACCATTCCTGCAGAGATGCTGAGTAAATTGCAGGAATCCTTCTCTGCTTACTGGACAAGTGAAGAAGATTGTGCAGATACAATCCGCAAGCTCTTTAATGAAGAACATGAATTGATCGATACGCATACCGCTGTGGCTTTAGCAGCAATGAATGCCTATAAAAAAGATACCGGTGATACTGCACCATGTATTGTCTTATCCACCGCTTCTGCATATAAATTCTCCCATGATGTTTTACAATGCATTACCGACGAAGACATCCCGGATGATTTTGAAGCAATGGAACAATTACATACTGTAACAGGTGTAGAGATTCCGAAGAATCTTTCCGGTTTAAAGGATATGCCTGTCCGCTTTACCAGATCCATTGAAAAGGAAGACGGCATGCATGTGATCGCACAGAGAATGAGAGAACTGGGACATGATTAGAATTTATTCCCCTGCTTCTTCTGCCAACCTGGGTCCGGGTTTTGACTGTCTAGGAATTGCCTTTGACATATACAATCAGTTTGATGTTGAATTGTCTGAAAAAGATATTCTTGTAAATATGGAGGATCGTTTCAACAACGAAGACAATCTGTTTCTTAAAGCCTATCGCTTCGGTTGTGAAGCAATCGGCGTTCAGGATCATATCAAAGTAACATTTGACTGTCATGTTCCTGTATCCAGAGGCCTTGGTTCCAGTGCTGCATTCATTGTTCCGGGCATCAAAGCTGCTTCTGCATTACACAATAATGCCTTAAGTGATGATGAAATCTTTCAGCTAGCATCTAAAATGGAAGGACATCCGGATAATATCGCACCTTGCTTTTTCGGCGGATTGACAGCCTCTATGCAACAAAGAGACGGCACATACCTCACTACTGTCTACCCTGTTTCACCAAGATATCACTTCTATGTCTGTATACCGGATTTTGAAGTAGACACAAAAGAAGCAAGAAGACAGTTACCCGATTATTATCCAAGAAGCACGGTTGTATCCAATACATCCAAAGCGATCTTTGTCATTCAGTCTTTACAAAACGGAGCAATGGACTGGCTGATTGAAGCTTCACAGGATAAAGTCCATGAGCCTTATCGTCAACCGCTCATCACCGGTTTCAATGAAATGAAAGCTTTTATGAATCAAAAAAAAGAAGGTGTATTCCTGATCTCGGGATCAGGATCCACCTGTCTGTTTATCACGGATCAAGATTTAATTTACCCGGAACAAATCACGATTGACGGTCATCTTTGGAAAATCCAAAAAGTCCGTCCGTCACGTTCCGGCACATATGCAATGGAGGTCTGATATGAGTTCCGATTTCTACATCGTACATAAAAACATTCTTCCGGATTATCTGGATAAGGTTATCTATGCCAGAAATCTGTTATCCAACCACGAGGTGAATACAGTCACTGAAGCAGTCCAGAAAGCAGGTATATCCAGAAACACGTATTATAAGTACAAGGATTTTGTGTATGAACAAAACAATATGTCCAATACAAGACATGCCGTTATCACTTTGATCTTAAAAGATGAAAGCGGATCTTTATCCAGCGTGATTAATACATTAAGCCAATACAGGACATCGATTCTGACAATTTCACAGGCAATACCAATTGACCATAAAGCGAATGTATTAATCTCTTTGGATATCACAAATATGTCCTGTACAATTCAGGAATTAATATTACAATTAAAAGAGCTGCCTATGGTCAGAAAAATACAGCTGGATGGTGTTAAATGAATAAAACTCTGAAACAAATTTTATCCGGTTTCATGATAGCCGGTGATCTCTTCCTGATTCTCATGTTTTTCATCCTCATGATTGAGGAATCATCTTTTCTTCCCTGGATTCCGTTGATTGCCTTTTTGGCTGCAGATACTGCTTTATCCATCGATTACATTATGACACTGAAAAAACAGAAACAGGTTGAAATGGATCTGGAATTTGAAGAACGGCAGGCTGCCTTGAGAAGACAGATGAAACAAATGCAGGAAGATCAGGAGCAGGCTATCAGAATACGCAAAGAAGCCGCTTTATCCGAACTCAGTGTCGAAGAATTGCAGGAGCTTCTCCAGCAAAAACAGCAGTCCGACTCGGTCAAAAATCAGGCTTTCTGAAGAGTTACCCCATAGAGGATAACTCTTTTTTGATTCATAATGTTCTTACGGCTTTGTTAAATTCTGCCAGCATAGCCCGGTTGTTGGACTGAAGAATTTTGCTTTTCAATGTTTCCATTCCTAAGCTGTCACTCAGCATTTTTATGAAATTGTTTATGGCTTCATCTTTTTCCTTCAGCGATGCGTCTTTCTCCTTAAGCTGTTTGTCATAATCTGCAAATTCTTCCTCAAACACAAATCTGAGATCTTCTTTCATATTGTCTATTTCTCCTTTCTTTTTTAGCTCTTCGTATGCCTTCCTGTTCCCCGCCACTGCTGCACTAAGCACCTTCCTTGCCATCTCCTGATATACTCCTGCCTCAAGATATTCCGACAACGCTTTTTCCATTCTCTGAAGATCCTCTGTTCCCGCATTCCTTGACATGCATTTCATGCAAGGGTGAATCCTTCCGTCTATCTCGGCTGTCACTGCTATGAGCACAGGGAAAGGCCATCCTTTTACACCATATATTCCCTTCCCGAGAAAATCAATGCCATCTTTTCCCTGCATCCTGAACAGCCCCTCCGGCTTCTGCTGTCTGCAGATCATTACGCATGTGTTGTCCCTTGTTGCTATTCCTCCTATCTGATTTTTCTGGAAAATAAAACTGTAGGCATAATAACTCCCTTTGTCCACTGTCTGCATGTCCAAAGGCTGTCCCGGCCCTTTTGCCTCAAGCACAATGAACTCCCTTGCATGGGAGAATATACAATCTATGTTTTCTACAGGATTATGTAATATATGCATCACTGCATCTGCATATTTGTCAAATCCTTCCGGGACAGCGACTTCATACTGGGGGATTGCATTGATGCTTATGCCAAGATTCATCGCATCAAAAA
>JAFYCG010000164.1 GCA_017539825.1 Solobacterium sp.
CTGTTCCGGACTGCTTAAGCCTCCGATGGTTGCAACAGGTACTTTGACATGCTTTTTGATTTCGGCAGCAAGATAAACATTGCATCCGTGTTCCTTGAACATGGAAGGGTGGGTATTTCCGAAACCCCTCTGGTATGTTCCTGCAGAAACATGCAGAAGATCGATATACGGTTCAATCTGTTCAGCGATGCGGCAGCCTTCATCAAGATCATAACCACCTTCAAACAATTCCGAACCGCTGATACGGAATTCAATCGGGAAGAAGGGGCCGACTGCTTCTCTGACGGATTTGAGCACTTCAATCGCAAAACGGCATCTGTTTTCCAGAGATCCGCCGTATTCATCTGTTCTTTTGTTGAAATAAGGGGAGAGGAACTGATTGATTAACCAGCCATGTCCGCCATGGACCATCAGCATTTCAAATCCTGCTCTTTTGGCAAGTCCTGCAACGTGTCCATATGCCGCAACAATCTCATCAATCTGTTCTTTTGATAATGCTTTAACCTCGATACCATCCGGTCTTACGGTATCGCTCGGTCCCCATTGGTGCATGGATTTCTGCTTGTTTTTGTCGGTCATGTATGTTCCTGCATACATCCCGGAATGTGATAATTCCAAAGAGGGGATAGCACCATGTCTGCGAATGGCATCGGCAGTATATGTGGCACAGGCAAGAGAGTTCAGGATGCTTTCATCCAGATGGTAGGCATGTGATCCATCTGTAGCAGGGTGTACCATGCATTCGCTGACTGTAACTGCTCCTGCACCGCCTTTACCTCTTAATTCATAAAATGCGGTAGATTTCGGACCGATGCATCCGTCATTGGTGATGTCGGTTCCGCCCATCGGAGCAGAAAACATTCTGTTACGAAAGGTGGTTCTGCCGATGGTAATCGGCTTGCAAAGATTCGGGTATTTTCTTTTCATCATTGTCCTCCTGTTGTATTGTTAATCATATTTTATCAGCAATATACTAATGGTTCAATTCTTCGGGAGAATACAAAAAAAAGAAGATTCTTTCGAACCTTCTTCTTTGAAGCTTAACGATTGTAGTATTCAACGATGAGGGCTTCGTTAATCTCAGGATTGAGTTCACTTCTCTCCGGGAGACGTACGAATGTGCCTTTTTTGTTGTCTTTGTCAACATCTACGAATGCAGGTGTAGAGATCTTAGCCTCTAATGCATCGACGATGACTTTCATGTTAAGATCTTTTTCACGAACGGAAATTACACTTCCCGGCTTGATTTCAGCACTTGGGATGTCGAGCTTCTTGCCATTGACTTCGATGTGTCCGTGGTTGACTAACTGTCTTGCAGCTCTTCTTGTTGTTGCAAAACCCATTCTGTAAACGAGGTTGTCAAGTCTGCTTTCGAGAAGAATTAAGAAGTTGACACCTGCCATACCATCCATCTTGGATGCTTTACGGAACAGATTTGCGAACTGACGTTCGTTCAATCCATACATGTTACGAACTCTCTGCTTCTCACGAAGCTGTGTTCCATAACCGCTGAGCTTTACGCGCTTTGTTGGTCCATGCTGACCAGGAGCATACTGTCTTTTCTTCAGCTCCTCGCCTGTCTCTAAAACGGAGAAGCTTAAGCGTCTAGCTTTCTTCCAGACAGGTCCTGTGTAACGTGCCATGTTTTTGTTTCCTCCTGTATAATGGCCGAGAAACAACAACAGGTGCAGATCACCGATGCAGGGTGTCACAGTTATCCTTTTCACCTAATGCAGCAGGTTACTGGGGTAGCATTTAATGCCTGCAACGCCTTATGCATGACTCTGCATGCTGCCATCATTTAACGCAACGAGTATATTATCATTAACAGAAAAAATAGTCAATGGGAATTTCATTTATCTTTATCATCTATCAGAGCCAGTTCTGTGTTAAAATATTGTTTGATGTGAAAGGAGTATGCTATGAATGAATTCAAAAACTTCATTTCTGATATCAGGGTTATTATAGGATTGGCCGTATTAATTGTTATTTTGGGATTATGGCTTATTATACAAAAGATCAGATCGGGAAGATTCAAATCAGATCTGAATGAACTGGAAGCAAGATATAACGCAATCAAAAGCATTCCTCTTACTTTGAAGATGAATAAAGCTGTTGCAATCTCAAGGGTTGACCAGGAGACTGCACAAAGAGTTGCAGAGGCAAAAGAGAAGTATGACAAGGTCCAGGCGGATCTGGCATCTATTTCTTCTACACTGGCAGATGCCGAAGATGATGTTCTTGTCGGAAAGCTCAAAAAGGCAGACGGACTGATGACACAGCTGGAAACAGACCTTGCGGTGAATGAAGATGCAGCCAAAGAACTTGAACAGGTTCTCGACGGCATTCTTGCAAGAGAGACGGAACAGAGACAGGAAGTTACCGCATTAAAGAACAGATTCCGTGCATTGAAATCCCAGGCACAGGAAAATTCCAGCAAGCTGTCCTACAACTGGCCTGTATTTGAACAGAAGATTGCTGATACGGAAAAGATGTTCTCTACTTTTGAAGAGTGGATGTTCTCCAGCGACTTCGACAAGGCAAACCATGAGCTTGAATCCATCAAGTACAGCATGGATGAACTTGAAGAAATGATTAATGATATGCCCGGCCTATTGGAAGATGCAAGAGGCATCATTCCGAGAATGGCAGAAGATCTGCATCATGAATACATCAAGAACCGTAATCGCGGCGTATATCTGAAGCATCTGGAACTGGAAAAGAATGTATCCATTCTGACAAGTTCCCTGAAGGATGATCTCAAGCGTCTGAAAGTCGGAAATGCCGATGGTGTAAGAGCGCATCTGGATGATTACAA
>JAFYCG010000165.1 GCA_017539825.1 Solobacterium sp.
GATTATGAGCATCAGTACTGGCCATCAGGTGAAGTGGTACTTGGTAGTGATGAAGCGGGAAGAGGTCCTCTAGCAGGGCCTTTAAGTGTGGCCGGAGTCATTCTGCCGATCGGTTATGAAAATCCGGATATCTATGATTCCAAAGCATTATCAGAGAAAAAGAAGGATTATCTTTATGACCTGATCATGAATGAGGCATTGTGGTTTGAAATTGTTGAAGTGAGCGAGAGTGATATTGACCTTTACAATATCTATCGTGCAGATCAGATGGCAATGCGGGATATAGCCATGCACGCGGATGCCAAAATTGTCTTAACGGATGCCATGCCGCTGGAAATCGAAGGGAAAACAGTCATTGATATTGTCAAGGGAGACCAGAAATCCATTTCTATTGCAGCCGGAAGCATTCTTGCCAAAGTGACCCGGGACCGCATCATGAAAAAATATGATGCAATGTATCCGGTATACGGCTTTGCCAGAAACAAAGGCTATCCGACAAAAGAGCATCTTGTCGCTATCGAAGCGCATGGCATTACACCGATTCACCGCAGGTCATTTGCACCTGTGCTGTATCATCAGGAAAAACTGGATTTATTTGAATAAATGGTGATAAAAATTCATTTTTCTTTCTATAAGTAATATAGGAGGAAAAATGGAAAAGAAAGATTTAATCGCATCATATGCGTATCGTTACCAGGGTAACTGGCAGAAGATCAAAAGGGCATTGGAAATGCAGGAGGATCCTCTGCCATATACGATAGAAGAAAAGTTTATTACGATTTTTGATGAAGCATATCCTGCACCGTTAATGGATTTGCAATGTCCGCCCTGGATACTGTTTTATCAAGGAGATATATCCCTGTTAAAAAAGCCCATGGCTACCATAGTCGGCTCAAGAGATATCAGTGAATACGGAAGAAAGGTAACCGAAAAGGCTGCCGATATTTTGAAAGACAGATATGTTCTTGTATCCGGAATGGCAAAGGGGGCAGATGCCTGTGTACATGAAAGGGCACTGATCGGAGGCCATACGATCGGCGTTATAGGCAGCGGGCTGAAGACATGTTATCCGAAAGAAAACATCCGTTTGTATGAACAAATGCGCAAAAGCGATCTGATTCTGAGCGAGTTCCCATGGGATGTGGGCATACAGCGCTATCATTTTCCGTGGCGCAACCGCATCCTTGCAGCACTCGGGTCTTTGACGGTTGTCACTCAGGCAAGACTGCATTCGGGAACAATGCTGACAGTGAACGAAGCACTGGAAATGGATCGTGATATTTACTGTTTTCCTTATCCGTTCGGTTATCCCGAAGGAGAAGGTTGCAACAAATTGATTGCAGAAGGCGCGATGATCCTTTATGATATCAGTCAGCTGAAGGATATAGCGCATCGCAAAATCTGAAGGAGTGAAAGCAATGAAGAATTTAGTAATTGTGGAGTCGCCGTCTAAATCCAAGACGATTGCCAAATATCTGGGAAAAGACTACACCGTCGTTTCCAGTAAGGGCCATATCCGGGATCTTGCCATCAAGGGCAAGGACGGACTCGGTGTAGATATTGAAAATGATTTTGCCCCTGTATATGAAATAAACAAGGACAAGACAAATACTGTGAAGGAATTGAAGGCACAGGCTTCCAAAGCGGATTATGTTTATCTGGCTACCGACCCGGATCGTGAAGGAGAGGCAATCAGCTGGCATCTTGCGCAGGAACTCGGCCTGTCTGAAGATGAGACAGACCGTGTAACGTTTCATGAAATCACAAAGAATGCAGTCATTGAAGCTTTTCAGAATCCCCGTAAAATCGATATGGATCTTGTCCACTCACAGGAGACAAGAAGAATACTGGACCGTATTATCGGCTTCAAGCTCTCCAAACTGCTGAACAATAAAATCAAGTCAAAAAGTGCAGGCAGGGTACAGTCTGTTGCCCTGAAGCTGATTGTTGACCGTGAAAAGGAAATTCAGGCTTTTGTACCGCAGGAATACTGGACTCTTGATGCAAAATTTGAAAAGGATGAAAAAGAGTTTTCTGCATCCCTTGCAAAAATCGATGGTGAAAAGGCAAAGCTGAATAATGAAGAAGAGGCAAGAGCTGCATATGATGCATGTCAGGGACCGTTTACGATTACTGAAATCAAGGAGTCGGAAA
>JAFYCG010000166.1 GCA_017539825.1 Solobacterium sp.
GGCAATCAACGGGGCAAGAAACCTGATTGCCTGTATTGTCATCGGAATATACCTTCTTGTGATAAAGCACAAGCTAAAGATGAATCCGACGGTTTTGCTTGGTGCTGTCTCCATGGCCGGGGTCACAACCATGTATGCGATTGCCAACAAGCTGACAACTGCCGGGAATACGATTATCCTGCAATATACCGCACCTGTCTGGATTATGGTCATGATGTATCTGTTTTTTCATCAGAAACCAAATAAGACAGGGATTATTTCCATCGTGATTGTATTTGCGGGAATATTGTGTTTCTTCTTTGAAGGATTATCCACGGGTAAATGGCTGGGTGATCTTGTGGCATTGCTTTCGGGTGTCTTTTATGCAGGGGTATTCATGCTCAACAGCTTCGAAAAAGGTGATGCGTTATCTTCCGTATTCTTCGGACAATTGCTCTGCGGGATTTTTCTGACACCGTTAGTGAGATATGAAACGGATTTTTCTGCATCTGTTCTGCTTTCGGTTTTCTTTCTCGGTGCGGTTCAGGTTGGTCTTGCCTACATCTTTTTTACTACAGGTACAAAGATCATGGATCCATTAACCGCATCGATCATCAATGCTTTGGAACCGATTCTGAATCCGGTGCTGGTTGCCATATTCTATGGTGAACGGTTGGGCAAATTATCTTTAATCGGGGCAGCTGTGGTCTTGTTAGGCATCCTATATTACAACATCAAAGAAGCAATGACGGCAACAGAAAAGGGATAGCGGATATCCTTTTTTTTACTGTAAATCTGAATTAGCAAAGAATGCTGTTCATGACAAGAAAGGTCAATGCATATACTAAAATTATTATTCCATAAAAAAAGGTTATATGATAGAATGAAAGAAATGAGGGAGTAACAGGCGTATTACTACGTAGCAAAGTCGTCATCACAGCATTTTCTGCTCGGCAAGCTTTAAATTGTGAGACTTGTATACAACAATTTTTTGCTGTATATGGGAGAAAGTGAATATTCTCAAATTTATACAGCAGGGCTGTATTTTTATTTGTATAGGGAGGCAAATATGACACTAGCAGCTTTGGACTGGGGCATGATATTAGGCGGTTTCGGCTTATTCATGTTCGGTATCAAATTCATGGGAGATGGCCTGAAGGCTGTTGCCGGTGACAAATTAAAGGATTATATCAACAAATATACTTCACATCCTTTATCTGCATTCGGCATAGGTATCATCATCACCATCATCATGCAGTCTTCTTCGGCAACTTCTGCAATAACGATCAGTCTTGTCAGAGCAAGCCTGATGACACTCGAACAGGCAGCGGGTATTATTCTCGGTGCCACCGTAGGTACAACAGCTACTTCCTTTCTGATTTCCGTCAATATTGATAAATATGCGATGTTTATCATATTCCTCGGTGCAATGTTCATCTGCTTCGCAAAGAAGCAGAAGCTGAACCAGGGAGGAAGCGTCATTCTGGGATTCGGCTTGATCTTCTTCGGCATGGCTGCCATGGGTGATTCTCTTGCCGCTTTAAAAGAACTGCCGCAGTTTGAGGCAATTGCCTTAAAGATGAGCCAGAATTCGTTCCTGGCATTAATCACCGGCATTCTGTTAACGGCTGCAGTCCAGTCTTCTGCTGCAACAATCGGTGTAGTTCAGAAACTGTATCAGGCGGGTGCCTTGTCATTCTCGGCTTCTTTGCCGTTTATGTTCGGTGCAAATATCGGTACAACCATGACCGGTATTCTTGCTGCAATCGGCGGTACAACAGCAGGTAAAAGAACAGCTGCTTTGCATACAACGCTGAATGTCATCTCAACAATTGTCGGAATGCTGCTGCTGAAACCATATGCAGCATTGATCCAGAGCCTTTTCGGAGGACTGAATCCGATGATGCAGATTGCCATGGCAAATATCGTATTTAAACTTGTTACAACGTTCCTGTTCCTTCCGTTCACCAAACAGCTTGTTGCGTTTGTCAGAAAGGTTGTTCCGGGCGAAGAACCAAAGGAAATCGAAGTCAATATCGAAGAGATGGACGAAGAGATCACAAATATCCTTCCGTCTGCAGCTGTTGATGCAGCGAAACAGGCTATCCTTAAGATGATCGATGTCATTCGATTCCATTCTACCGAAACGATCCGTTTTCTGAATGAAAAGGGAGGGGATGAAGAGAAAGAAGAACTGGATAAAAAAGAAGCGATCACAAACCGTTTCGACCAGAAGATTACCGATTATCTCATACGTCTTTCTACCAAACCGAATCTGACAGCGGAAGATATTAATGATGTACGTGCATCTCTGGATGCGGTAAAGAACTTCGAGCGTGTCGGAGACCTAGCTGTGAACCTGTCTGAATTCTTTAACCTTGTCTTCAAAGACGGTGAATTCAGTGAGGCTGCAATTACCGAAATGAATAAGATGTTAAATAAATATCTTGATATGTTTGACCTGACTGCTGAAATCTTCATGACAAAAGATTATAATCAGTATACAAAATTGCTGGTCATGGAACATGATCTTGACAATATGGAAGCACATTATCGCAGAAAGCATTTCAAGAGAATGGCAGAGGGTACCTGCGGCGGAAACGTTGCAGCATCTGTATACTCTGATATCCTCGGTACAATCGAACGTATGGGAGACCATTGCTGTAATGCAGCTAAATCTTCCGTAACAGGATTGACAAGTGATTTGTCGGATGATGAGGTAGTTGCTTAATACAAACGTTTACTTCTATAGCAATTTGCAGAAATGAAAATCTTTGTGATTTTCAAGATCTTTCCTGAAAAGAGATATACTGCATAAACAGCCATGGAAACTGACTTATAAGACAGATCAAAAAAGGTGTAGAACCCGGAGCCTGGTGTTTAACACCTTTTTGATTTGTCTTTCGGACAGGTTGTCGTAACCGGCATGTCCGTAAACAAAGCGCAGTCATTTGCCGGAGGATGAGATGATTGCCGAATGCAAGCGGTTACTTCTTTACAAATTTGAAGAAATGTTTAATTTCTTTCTAAAAGGCGTGACTTTTTTTGTGAAGAGGTATACTATATAGCGGCTATGGAAA
>JAFYCG010000167.1 GCA_017539825.1 Solobacterium sp.
AGAACAAACTGAAGCGGTAACTGCTACAGAGGGATATGTCAGGGTGATTGCCGGTGCAGGATCAGGCAAAACAAGAGCATTAACCCATCGTTTTGCCTGGTTAGTCAATGACATCGGCATTCGTCCCGGTAATATCCTCTGTGTGACATTTACAAACAAAGCAGCGAATGAAATGAGACAGAGAATCCATTATCTGACAGGTGACAATGATACGGGATTCATTAATACATTTCATGGCTTTTGTGTGTCTGTATTACAGGAAGACAGTCATGCGATACAGTATCCCAAGAGTTTCATGGTTCTTGATAATAATGACATAGATGAGATGTTAAAGGTCATCTATGAGGAAAGAGGATTAACCTTAAGGGATATGACCTTTTCCAATGCAAGAGATTATTTTGAAATGCGAAAGGGATTGTATGAGCCGGATTATTATAAATTCCTGGTACAGATGTCTGTTGAGGATTTGTACAGGAAGTATATGGAATCCGACAATGTCAAAGATATTCTTTTCTATGGTTATCTGTACCAGGAAAAGAAATGCTTTGGACTAGATTATAATGATCTCATTTTCCTTACCTTATATATATTTAAGGAAAATGAAGAAATTGCATTAAAATGGCAGGAGAGACTGGAATACATCATGATTGATGAATTCCAGGATATAGACCCTCCTCAGTATGAATTAATGAAGCATCTGTGCAAATTCCATAACAATCTCTTCATTGTCGGTGATCCGGATCAGACCATCTATACTTGGAGAGGAGCCAACCAGAAATTCATACTGGATTTTGACAAGGAATTCTTTCCAGTCAAAACAATCATTCTGGACAAGAACTATCGTTCTACACCAGAGGTATTGAATGCAGCGAATTCATTGATCTCTAAAAACCACAGAAGAATGGAAAAGAACCTTGTTCCAACGCTTCCCCATGGACAAAGCGTACGCTTTCACCATTCTAAAACAACGGAAGAAGAAGCTAAGTGGATCATGGAAGAGATTGAGAAATTACATGTTAATGGTATTCCTTATAAGGATATTACGCTTCTCTATAGAGCACATTATGTCACCAGACCTATTGAAGATGTCTTCCTGAAGGAAGAGATTCCTTATGTCATCTATAGTGGCGTGCAGTTCTTTGGCAGGATGGAAGTCAAGGATGCTTTATCCTATTTAAGAATGATTGCGTATAAAGATGATTTATCCTTTATGCGTGTCTGCAATATTCCTAAGAGAAACTTAGGAAAAAGAAGAATGGCATTCCTGCAGGAATATGCCAAGAATCATGAATGCACCTTATATGAAGCTTTGCAGACAACAATTGAAGATGAGATCTTCCGTAACACAAAAGCAAAGAAATTCATTGAATTAATCGAAAAGTTCAACAGACAATATCATGACAAGCCTATCTCACAGGTATTAACAGAACTATTAGATGAGAGTGGTTATGAATTGATGTTGCGAACTGAAGGTGCACAAGACAGATTGGATAACTTGGCTGAACTGAAACAATCCATCTATGAATATGAAGTCAGCTGTGGTGAAGAAACAGACTTGATGACCTATTTAAACCACATAGCCTTGTTTACCAACCAGGATGTTTCTCAACATGTTGACAAAGTCAAGATGATGACCATCCATGCTGCAAAGGGTCTTGAATTCCCTTATGTCTTCTTATGTGGAATGAATGAAGGCATTCTTCCTTCCAGAAAGACAAAGGATGAACCGGCAATGGAAGAAGAAAGAAGACTTGCTTTTGTAGCATTTACTAGAGCTGAGAAAGGTTTATACCTTTCTGATGCACAGGGAAGAAACTTTGACAATTCCCCAAGATATATTTCACGTTTTGTATTAGATGTAGATACAAAATATGTGGAATATGATTCACCATTAGAAGAAGGTCTTGTCAAAGAAACACGGGAATATATCAACAGAACCACAAAGAATATTCTTCCGGATCTCAAGGAAATAGAGTTCAAGGAAGGAGACAGAGTCAATCATCCGATCTTTGGAGAAGGAGAGATCTTGGAAATCAATACAAAGGAAGAAGTCATCTACATCCAGTTTGACAAGATGAAGACAAAAAGAGGCCTCTCTTTAAAAGCATTAAAGAAACTGACAAAAGTCATAAGGAATCTGTCATAAGCAGATTCCTTTTTTACATCATGCATACATACCCAAAAGTATAATTTATCTGAATGCGGATCAATATAATGCATTTCCGAATAAAGTACTTTTTCATGAGTAATAAGTGTTGAATCTGTGATAATATGGTATAGCTCTTTAATGAACATAGAGACAAATCTAGTTCAGATTACAACAATATAACACAACACGACAGTTTAATTTTTAGCATCAAACTGGAGGTTTGCATGAATAGTTCTGAAATGATAGCTGCTTTTGAAGCTTCCTGTCATTTGTATCGTGTAGAAAAAAATGAAGTTGCACTCATGAAGCAAAGGCATCTTGATCCGATCGAAGCAATTACTTTACGTATCTACGAAGAAGACATCAAATACGTAGAGGATACATTCGATACGATCAAAGAGAAATGTGGAAGACATGCAAGACTTTTTATGTGGAAGTCATTAATCGAAGAAAAGAAGAGAAGTGACATCGCAGAAAGCTATGATATCTCCGAAAGAACATTAACCGCATGGTTTGAAAAATGGTATGAAAAAGTATTCGGG
>JAFYCG010000168.1 GCA_017539825.1 Solobacterium sp.
AGGCATTTATCGACAAGTACACTTCCGGATGGGAAAAAGGAAAGAAGTGGTTTGAAGATTTCGATGCAGATGCAGCTTTAGAAGTATGCCGTGTACCGAAAGAACAGATCATGGAGTTTATCCATATTCTCTGTACAAAGAGATGGGGTGTTCATCCGGACCTTGGTCTTTACTTCGGCCGTCATGCCACATTGAGTGTATATCTGCTGGATATCCTGCAGGTTATTACAGGTAACTTCCTGAAAGCAGGTGCCAATACAATTGCCCATAGTTATGTAAACTGGGGCGTATACTCAGACGAAAACACACCGGGAAGATGGCGTACATGGAAGACAAAAGGTTTCCCGACTCTTTCCTATTATGGTGCAGGAGCTTTGCAGGAATGCATGGAAGATCCTAACGAAAACGACCGCATGCGCGCATTATTTGTTGTAGCAGGAAACCCTGTCAGATCATGGCCGGATTCCACACGTCTGGAAAAACTGTTCAAGGATCTGGATCTGTTGGTGGTATGTGATATCGCCATGACCGAAACAGCTAAATGTGCAAATTATATTCTGCCGGGTACAACAGGATATGAACGTTTCGGAACCACATGTTTCAGTGGCGGTTTCCCGTTCAGCACACTTACATTCAAACAGAAACTGCTCGAAGTAGAAGCAGAAAGACGCGATGACAGTAAGATCTTCATGGATATTATCGATGCAGCAGGATTACTGCCGGAGATTCCGCAGAGATTATTTGATATCGCTAAAGAAGGTGTTAAGAATAACGACAGACTTGCCATTATCGGACCGGTCAATGAATGGCTGAAGGAAACAGGAAATGAAGCGATCCGTATACCGGTACTCTTCAA
Organism: Solobacterium sp.; assembly: GCA_017539825.1. Classification (GTDB taxonomy): domain Bacteria; phylum Bacillota_I; class Bacilli_A; order Erysipelotrichales; family Erysipelotrichaceae; genus Bulleidia. The sequence goes on from JAFYCG010000168.1 coordinate 857, forward strand.
GATCATGGGTGAAGCTTTCGCTGATGATTCTTATTCAAAGGGTATTTTCTGGGTGAAATTCCTCTATGGTGATCTGGTACCGGAATTTGCAATGGCACTGGGTTATTTACCGGATCATAAGCATCCTGAACTGGAAGCAAATCCGGAAACATTCCCGCTTGTGGTAAGAGATGTTGTCTTTAACGCTGTTGACCATTGTCCAAGCGGTACTGTTATTGCAGCATGCGACGGTTCCACCGAAAGCATGATTGCCGAACATGTGAAACATGCAGATAAGAAGATCCACCTCTTTGATGAGACGGTGGATAAGTTCATCGGTGCAATTACACCGGAAAAAGAAAAAGCAGCTACAACACTTACTGAGGAATATCCGTATCTGATTTCTGCCGGTACACATTCTGATGAAGCTGGTGTTAATACAATCATGCGTAACAATGCCACCAACCAGTTCAGACAACCGTATGTATTCGAGATCAATCCGGAAGATGCGGAAGATATGGGCTTCACCGATGGCCAATGGGTACGCATTTCCACCGAGAAAGGATCCATCAAGATTCCGCTGCAGTTTACCTATCGTGCAGCCAGAGGCTATGGCAAGGTAACACACCATTTCGGTCTTGCGGATGAAAACGGAAAGGTTTATGGCGAAGGCGTCAATAAACTGACTTCAGGTGAGAATGTCGATGAGATCGCAGGAGATGCAATCTACCGTTATGTACCATGCCGTGTAGAGGCACTTAAGGAAGGAGAGAGTTATGGCTTGTGGAGTGAATAACATTCTCGAAGCAGCATTGAAGCTGCAGAAAGAACACGGATATGTGACAGAAGCTGATGTAAAGGCAATCGCAGAATCCGTCAACAGACCTGTGAATGCAGTATATGAAACACTGAGCTTTTACTCCATGATTCTTTTGAAGGCACCTTCTGTTGTTCGTATTGAAGTCTGCAGAGGAACAAGCTGCTATATCAAGGGCGGTGTTGACCTGCTGAAAGAACTTGAACAATTAACCGGATGCAAACCGGGTGAAACAAGCGAAGACGGAAGATACCAGGTGGAATACTGTGAGTGCCTCGGCAGATGTGATACAGCACCGAATATTGTTGTTAACGGGAAACTGTATACATCCATTTCAAGTGAGAAACTCGAGGAGATCCTGAAGGAGGTATCAAACTGATGGCAGCGAAAGAAACAAGAGTCGCATTGCGCAATGCCGGTCTGATCGATCCCGAATCAATCGACGCCTACATTGCACGTGGTGGCTATGAAGCATTGAAAAAAGCAAGAGAAACCGATCCGGATGCTCTGATCAAGGAAATCGAAAGTGCCTCCAAGTTAAGAGGAAGAGGCGGAGCAGGATTTAATACAGGATTGAAATGGTCCGGTGCAAGAGCCAGCGAAGCAGATCGGAAATACGTTGTCTGCAATGGTGACGAAGGAGAACCGGGAACATTCAAAGACAGATATATTCTGGAAAATGATCCGCATACAGTATTAGAAGGCGTACTCATCGCATGTTATGCAATCGATGCAAAAGATGCAATCATCTATGTCCGTGGAGAATACGAACATCAGATTGCTTAATTAAGAAAAGCCATTGAACAGGCAGAAGAAAAAGGCTTCACAGGCGATGTGCATGTGGAAGTCATGAGTGGTGCAGGCTCCTATGTCTGCGGTGAAGAAACTGCATTGTTAAATTCCATTGAAGGAAAACGTGCAGAACCGCGTCTTAAGCCGCCGTTCCCAACGGTTAAGGGTGCTTTTGGCAAACCGACTGTTGTAAACAATGTTGAAACATTTGCGAATGTACCGGTTATCGTAAAAGAAGGCGCACAATGGTTCTCTTCAATCGGTTCAGAGAAATATCCGGGCACAAAGATTTTCTCCATTTCCGGTGATATCCAAAAACCGGGATGTTATGAAATGGCAACGGATGTAACCCTGGCAGATATCGTTTTAGATCTTGCCGGCGGATGTCCGGAAGGTCATACAATCAAGGCAGTACAGCTGGGCGGAAGTTCCTGCGGCTATATCAAGGGAGACGAATTGAATCTTTCTGTTGCCTTTGATTCACTCCGTGCAGAGGGAAAATCCCTCGGTTCAGGTGCTGTACTTGTACTGAATGAAACCAGAAACATGGTGGATCAGATTCAGCAGATCATTCACTTCTTTGCACATGAATCCTGCGGTAAATGTACACCATGCCGTGAAGGACTTGCTCAGGCATGCATCCTGATTGACAGGATTGCTGAAGGAAAGGGATGTGAAACAGATCTCAATATGCTTGTCACACTTTCCGATGTTATGGCAAATGACTGCTTCTGTCCGCTCGGACAGGGTGCATTGACTGCATTCCGCAGCGCATATGAACTCTTCCCGGAAGATTTTAAGGAAAGGATGGTGAAGTAGGATGGCAGTTAAGATTACTGTTAATGGCCAGATTCTTGAAGTCGATGAAAACATGAGCATTCTGGAAGCATGTACCGCAAACGGTATTCGTATTCCGACATTGTGTTATCTGAAAGAACTGGATCCACATGCTTCATGCCGTCTTTGTGTTGTACAGGTTGAAGGTATGCGCACATTCCAGCCTTCCTGTGCTACCAAGGTAAGAGAGGGAATGGTTATTCATACTGATACTGAGGAAATTCGCAGAAACAGGAAGCTGACATTAGAAATGATTATGGCGCACCATCCGGTAGATTGCCATCATTGTCTTCGTTTAGGTTCTTCGAAGGAGGAGGATCTGGATCCGAAGTTCTGTGAAATGTGTTTCTGGTGCGATTGCGTTAGAGACGGTATCTGTGAACTGCAAAAGCTCAACCGTGAGTATCATGTTGACCGTTTACCATTTAACATTGACGGCTACAGGTATGATTTAGATACTTCACTCGGCAGTGTATGCAGAGATCCTAACAAGTGCATCAAGTGCAGAAGATGCGTTGATGTATGTAATGAAGTTCAGTCTGTTCATAACCTTGCTATGTTTGCAAGAGGACAGGATACAAGAGTAACAGCAGCTATGGATAAGCCGATGGCGGAGAGTCCATGTGTCAGATGCGGAAGATGTGTTGACGTCTGCCCGACAGGTGCGGTATTCATGAAAGAGAATATCGACAAGATGCTGTTCTATGCACATTCGTATTCGAATAAAACAATCGGCATGGTTTCTACTTCTCTTGTGAAAGATCTTGAGAAACTCAACAATATGGAAGAGGGAACATTGGATATTCACCGTGTCATTGGCGGCATGAAGAAGATCGGTGTAGATCAGGTTGTCTCTGAAGATATGGCAATCGGTGCAAGCAAGAAAGCTGCCGAGGAAATCATCGAAAAAGCAAATGGAAAGGTCATTTTAAGCAATTCCTTTGCGGTTAAAAATTTCGTAGAGACAAAATATCCGGAATTGGCAGATCAGATTACATATTATCCTTCTGTTCAGCAGAGTTTCGCAAAAATTGCTGAGGATCTCGGCAAACAGCTCGGCTATGACACTGCTAAACTGAAGACGGTTGTCTTTACCGCAAACAACGAGAATGGTGCTGAGGCAAAGGAATGCCACAGTGTCGACTTCTCCATGAATGCAAGGGAAGTATATCGTACCTTCAGAAGAACAGGTGTGGAAGTCAAGGTAGAACCGCCTGTTGATGCATTGAAGATGTGTGTTGATCCGAAGTGTGCAGATAGTGCGGTGATCGGTCCGGTTGCATTCAATTATGAAAAAGAACCGGAAGTCATCCGTATGCAGGGAAAGGTTGCAGCTGTTGCCCATAACCTTGGCCAATGTGCTAAACTATTAGATGAGGTAAAAGCCGGTACCAGCGCATACGATATCATCAGACTGTGCGCATAACGCATTGATAAAAAAGAATAAACGTTTCCCGAGCCGTACTTCCTAAAGCGAAAGCCATGGAAATACGGCCGGGGTAGCGGTGGAAACACTGCTGCCTTCCTTTTTGAAAAGGGAAATCTCCGGTCGAAGGGCTGATTAGCGCGGAGTATTTTTCCTTTTTGCATGGAAGAGTATTCCGCGTTTTATATTGGAGATTATATGAATCAGAAGTATGGATGTCTCCTGCTTGCCGGTGGTAAAGGCAGCCGCATGGGAGGTCTCAACAAAGCAGAATTAGTTATAAACAGAGAAACATTTGCATCGAAGATTGAGAGTGAACTTTCAGAAACAGGCATGCAGTGCTACATTTCGCAATGTGCTTTTCAACAGGATATTCCCGAAGGATGGATGAAAGTAGATGATCTGTATTTTGGAAGTGAAGGAGAAGCTCTCGGTCCTGCAGCAGGAATCTGCTCCGGTCTTCTTCAGGCGAAGAAAGATGGACTGGCCGGTCTTTTCTGTGTTCCCTGTGATGCTCCGTTTTTTGATGCAGATGTGATTGAAAAAATGAAGAAGTTCATCACGGAGGAGACTGATGCTGTATGGATCAGGACTTCAGATGAGCGTATTCAGACGGTCTTTGGCTGGTATTCCGTGAACTGTATTCTGCCGATGGAAACAGATTTAAAGCGCGGTATGAGCAAGCTTCGTCTCATGTTGAAAGATGTCAATCTCAGAATTGTTGATGCGAAAGATGCAGGTATGGATGAGAGATGTTTTACCAATATCAACCGCAGGGAAGATTATGAAAAAAATTGTAATGGAAGGATGCATATTGTCATAGAGGGTGAAAAGAGGGCAGGCAAATCCACCCTCATTAACCGGTTGATCAATGAAACAGACTACAGGATATATGGTTATAAAACAAAGATCTTAAAAACGGATGAACAGGGATATCATCATGTATACATGTATCCTGCTGCAGAAGAAAAAACAGAAGCACAGGAAATCGGCATTACCCGCCAAAAGGTTGTTTCTGTCAATACGGATGTATTTGAGAATTTCGGTGTAAAGCTTTTATCGGATGCAGCAGACGGTATCATCATTATGGATGAAATAGGCTTTATGGAAACAAATGCTGAACGCTTCTGTCAGAAAGTCACAGAAACATTTGATCATACAATACCGGTGATTGCAGCAATCAAACAGCCGGATCATGGAAACAAATGGCTGCGTAGTATCAAAAAACATCCTAAGGTTTATCTTCTTCGTTTGAATGAAAACAACCGGGAAGAAATCTATGAAACTGCTAAAAGAATCATGAAGACATGGAAAGGGGGAGAAAAATGAAAAATGCGAAGGCAAAAGATCTGATATTCATTGCCTTATGCAGTGATATAGGTCTGATTGCCAAAAGACTGATTTCCCCGTTTGCCAATGTATTCACAGATTTTCTGAGAATCCCGGGTGGTATCGGTACAGGTTTCTCTTTGTTGTTTCTGGTGATCGGGGCAGAGCTTGTTCCGCTCAGAGGATGTGCAGCATTAATGGGATTTGTGCAAAGCATGATCATGCTGGCACTTGGAATGACAGGAAGCATGGGTGCTCTTTCTCCCATCGGATACATTGTTCCGGGAATTGTCATTGATCTGGTATTTGCATTGGGAAGAAAACATAATGCAGACAAGCAGATCATGATGATCTTAGCCAATATGCTGGCAAGTGCATCGGCAGGTTTAACCGCAAATGTGATTGTTTTCAATCTGAGAGGAATTCCGTTAGCCCTCTATGTAACAGTAGCGCTGATCAGCGGTGGTATATGCGGTCAATTTGCATATATTCTTTCAAAAAGACTGGCTCCTTTAACAGGGATGTCAGAACACAAAAGAATAGAATATGAAGAGGTGAAATAATGAAAAAGAAATGGATGATTTGTATTGCAATTGTATTAGTAGCAGCACTTGCTGTATTCGGCATGATGAACAGGAAAAACAGTCCGCAGGGAGAAGGTTTGCAGATCAATAGTAACGGAAAGACCGTTACTGTCTCCTTTGCGGATCTGAATCAGACAGCATTTGAAGGTGATCTGGTAAACGGAAAAGGAGAAGTCAGCCATCATGAATATCAAGGTGTTGAACTGAATGTACTTCTTTCCGCAAACAATATCACAGTGTCTGATGATACCGTTGTCACGGCAACTTCAGAAGATAAGTATTCCGCAGAATTAAGCGGAGCGGAAGTTCTGGAAGCAGGAAAGGTATATATTGCAGTAACTGCAGATGGTGAAAAGCTTGAAGGGATTGAAGGTGGCGAAGGTGCACAGCTGATTGTCTTTGGTGATTCCAACAGTAAGCGTGCTGTACGTTATCTTAAGGTTATTGATATACAATGAGATTTGTATTGTTGTAACATTTCTTACCAAAAGGTAACTATCCCACTTTATTGTGCGTACTTCTCAAGGCTTCCTTTGTTTTCTACAATTTTACCGTAAAAAACAGGAGGAAATAAAAAATGAAAAATTGGGCTTACAAATTTGCAGAGAATGCTGAACCACTGAACATCAAGGATATCTATTACGCAGCGAAGTATTTTGACAGGGAAGGTCTGGTTAATCCGGCTTCTTCAGAAGCGTATACAGATGCTGAGATTACTGCCATCAAAAATAACGCAAAAGAAGGTAATGACAGTTACTGCTTCGATGTCAAAGAAGGCGCTTTACTGGGACTCAGTGCATGCAATACAGGAAAAGTTTTCTGGTATGATGAAGAAACAGGCGGAAAGATTGTAAAGAGTCCGGCACCGTTTATTCTGGATGGAGAAACCGGTGATCTGAAAACGATGGAAGGCAATACAGTCGTTGCTTCTGCAATGAAATAAAAAAGAAAGTAACTTTCCATTAGTAAGTGATATACTGAAACAGAGGTAAAGAGATATGTTGAAACTGTATACACCGTGTCCGGTAGAATATACCGCTTCTCTGTTAGGGAACAAGTGGAAACCATTGATCCTGAGAGAATTACTTACAGGAACAAAAAGATATAACGAACTTTCAAGAAGTGTCGTCGGGATTTCTCCCAAGGTATTAACGGAGAATCTCAGAGACATGGAAAAAGACGGCATCATAAGCCGTACCGTCTATCCGGAAGTACCTCCCAGGGTTGAATATACTCTGACAGAAAAGGGAAATGACCTCAGGAAGGTCATTGACGCCATGAGAGAGTACGGAATGAAATATAACGATCAAAAAAGCGCAGAGTGATCTGTGCTTTTTACTGCTTTATATAAAAGGATCTCAGCAATCCGTAGTTGAATACCTTGGCACCTTTCGGCACTTCTTTGATGACGTGATAAACATTGGCAACATCACCCATAGCCACGATTGTCATGAGCCAGAATGTGATAGATACAGCTAAGTTATAGGGCATCGGAATATAATTCGGCAATATCAGCCATATCATAAACGGTATGATGCCGAGAATAAACATCGGCGCCAGACACATGATGATAAATCGTTCTTTGCTTATCTCTTTTTCACAATACACAAAATATGCGCCTTGTTCTTTGGACTTCCAAATTTCCTTTATCGCATCCGCAGGATAAAAGAGGGCGTGAATGATTTCATGAACAAAAGTGAGCAGATATACTGAAACAATCATCAAAACAAAGGAGACGATTACATCCAATCCCATCGTCAGATGATAATCCAAATCTTTGACTTTCAAATATGTTGTTGCAACCATCACACCAAGCACAGGCATCAGAATCAGAAACCCTCTGCCAAATTCACCTTGCAGATTGGGAATAATGCCAAATTCTATTGCTTCTTTTGGAATGCTGTCCCGTTTGATGAGCTGATCGTCTGAAACATAATTTCCTTTAAAAACGATATTGAACATTTACACACCTCTTTATTATCAGGAACTATAGGAATATCCTGCGTTTTATTTCATAACTTGTTGGCTTCCTGCTTTGTGCTTAACAGGTGCTCTATCGCCATAACAGGATGATAGAATATCATTCGCGGTCCGGAAAAGCGCATTACCTGTTTAATCTGTTTTCGCATCTCCGGTGTATAACAGTGTACCTTGCAGTTTGAACAGAATGTTTTGTTTTCCATAAACGGACATTTGTCACTGCGTTCACAGGCATATGCGGCCAATCTCTCACATTCCGTACATAGCCCGTCTTTTGTGCCGTGTACTTTCCGGCAATAGAGGCGGATCATCATCGTCACGACTTCTTTTTCCTTTATTCGCTTTTCTTCTGTGCTTTTTTTCATAATCTTATCTCCGCAGAACTTCATTTGGAAATGTCTTTAAATACACGAAATAACTGATTCCGCCTATAGCTGCATTTACCGCAATAAGCAGCAGAATCAAAATGCCTATATCATCATCAATCTGCACTGTTGCATCTACAATTCTGACTAAGAATCTTGAAACAATCAACATGATGAGAATCGTTACTGCAATATGAAGGCTTTTTTTCATTGGTTGATCTCCCGGTCTTTCTCACAATGTGTTCTTCAAATCTGAAAATCTCAGATTTGCCCCTTCAATTGTATTATATATTTATCTGAGTAGAAAATAAAACAGTGATAGCGGGGTAAGCTATTTCAAAGGATTCTCTTCTTCATTTTTGCGCATAACCGCGGATGCCCCATGTATGGGCAAACAGATAGGTACCAAGCGTACGTAGTGAAATCTGAATAAATGTACAGAAGATCGTAACAGGATTCTTTCCGGTACCACGGCAATAACCCTGTAAACCATCGGTAAAATGACAGTATAACATGAGATAACAAAGATAACTTGTTAACTTTGTTATCTCGTGTTATCGTGATTTCGGAGGCATTTTTTTATGACCGACAAGGAAAAATCGCTCCATATAGCTGAGCTGGAAAATGAGTTGAAAACACTTCCGAAAGGGAATGTTTTTTACAAAAAAATAAAAGGGAAAGAACAACCATATCTTCAATGGTATGAGAACGGTAAGACCAGAACAAAATATTTAACGTATTTCCGAAGAAGTCCCCGTCTTCTTACGAAGTATAAAGGCGGGGATGAATTCGGGCATCACATATGATATAATTTATACAGCCGTAATTGACGGCCGTTTGTATATATAAATGGAATTGGACAATAATAATCATTCAGTATTCCCGATGTATTACCATCTTATTCCTGTTGTGAAATACCGCAGGAAAGTTTTTGATGATCCGATCTCCGACTACGCAAAAAGCGTATTCGAAAAGACCGCACCGTCTTATAATATTTCTCTGCCGGAGTGGAATCATGATGTGGATCATGTACACATTATGTTCAAGGCACAGCCAGACAGTGAATTATCCAGAAATCCGGGAGAAGCTTTGGAAGGAATACTTCCGGAGCCAGAGCTTTTGTCTTCTCACGGCCGGGGGGGGAGCACCGGTTGAAGTGATAAGAAAGCACATAGAAACACAAGGTGAACGATGAAACAAAATATTGCATACCGCTATCGCGCATATCCAAATGAGGCACAGGCGATCCTTCTTCAGAAGTCATTCGGCTGTGTCCGTTTTATCTGGAATCAGATGCTTGCGGATATTAAAGCGCATTACGAAAAGGAACATAAAGCGTTATATCCGACACCTGCGCAGTACAAAGCAGACCATGAATGGCTGAAGGAAGTGGATTCCCTGGCACTGGCGAATGTACAGCTGGATCTGAAGCAGGCGTTTCAGCGGTTTTTCAAGGATAAGAAAACCGGATATCCCAGCTTCAAGTCTAAGCATCACAGTAAGAAGAGCTATACGACGAATCTGGTAAACGGAAATATCATTGTTTTTGATCATTCAATCCGGCTGCCGAAACTGGGAGAAGTAAAGATAAAGAAACACCGGACAGCACCGGAAGACTGGAAACTGAAGTCCGTCACTGTCACACAGGAAGCGAGCGGAAAATACTATGTATCCGCTCTGTACGAATACGAGAGCCAAGTAGCTGGACAGAACGATACAGGGAAGACGGTTGGTCTTGATTTTGCCATGAACGGACTGTATGTGGACAGTGACGGAATCTGTGCTGAGATGCCGCATTTCCTGCGTCAGAGCGAGAAACGGCTTAAAAAGGCACAGCGGAAACTCTCAAAGATGTATGTAAAGGGTAAAGAGAAACAGTCAAACCGGTATTACAAACAGAAACAAAGGGTAGCCATACTTCATGAGAAAGTACGGCATCAGAGAGCGGACTGGCTTCATAAGGAATCCAGAGATCTTGTGAATCGCTATGACTATATCGGGATCGAGGATCTTGATATGAAAGCCATGAGCCAGTCACTGCACTTTGGAAAGAGTGTCAGTGACAATGGCTGGGGAATGTTTGTATCCATGCTTACATACAAAGCAGAGATGTCCGGAAAGCATGTGATCAAGGCGGATCGTATGTTTCCGTCGAGCCAGATGTGTCATGTATGCGGATGCATCAGCCCGGTCACGAAGGACTTGTCTGTCCGGGAATGGGCTTGTCCGGAATGCGGAACACACCATGACAGAGATCATAATGCAGCGATAAACCTGAAAACAGAAGCGCTTAGAATCGCACTTCTGTAAAATGTCGTAATGAACCATGGTACCCTGGGGCACAGGGGATCCGATAAGCTCGGGTTATCTGAACACATTGGTGCTCTTGACCGAGAAGCCCCCACCTCTGAGCGTCAGCGAAGGTGGTGGGAGTATGTCACATCACATGATCTTGGATCGGCTACAGAAATTCTCCGAAAGCAGACTGATTCCAAAAAACAAACAGATATTCTTGAACGAATTGACAAAGAAGCGATAACGGGAAAACTGATGAAAATGCTGGAGATTCGAAATCAGGA
>JAFYCG010000169.1 GCA_017539825.1 Solobacterium sp.
ATTCCGTATTTTCCGCCTTCTACGGTATTATTCATAACCGTAGAACTGGAAGTTACACTGGATAAAACAATTCCGTTGATTGTTTTCGGAATATTGGTTAATGTGTTTCCTGTAACATTTACCCCTGTGCTGTCCACATGGATTCCTGAAACTGTCGGTCCGCTGATCTTGTTGTTGGTGATGGAAATATTCTTTCCGGCAGAATATACACCGATTGCATTCTCACATTGTGAAATTGTATTACCGGATATTGTTACATTGGAACTGCCGCTCCATACATCAATTGCATCTTTTGTTTTGGAGATTGTACAGTTCTTTACCGATCCGCTTCCATTGGTTCCGAAAGCAATTTGTGCATTTTTGTTTACACCGGTAATTGTCACTTTATCAAGATTGATTTTTCCGTAATTTCCGGAATAAACCGCTCCGACTGTTGCTCCTGTAATTTTGGAATCAGACATATTTAAGACGGAATAGTTTCTGACAGGAACGGCAAAATCTTTACCGTTCCAGCCGTCAGGCAGCTGAATATTCATCTTTGTAATATCTGCCTTTCCGTTAATCAGAAGAATGGTAGATTCCTTAAAATTATACGGATCTTTTATCACAACACTCTCATTGTCTGAAGACATTTCTCCGTTTGCCAGATAACAATATCTGTATGCTCCGTTAATGACATTATTCTTAAATACACCCTTGCTGTACTGTTGTGCACTGTAGAGCATGCTGTCCTCAATGAAATTATCCAACACCTGAAAATCCGGCATATCATATAAATCCATCACAATGCCTTTTACATTTTTGAAATAGTTTTCTTTAATCACAATACCCGTTTGTTTTGGTTCGGTTGTAGTGAAATGGTGATTTCCCGCACCTGACAGTACATTGTCAAATGTACAATTCTGAACTGTAATATTCTGACATGGGGTATGATCAAGCGGATAGCTAGCACTGCCATCTGAATCCGTATAGTCTATATGAACAGCCTCTCTTCCGCATGCAAGCAGATAACAGTTATAATTTCCTTTCGGAGAAATTTTCTCAGCAACTCCGTTTTCATAAACTGTATCATAGAAATCATCATCTCCCGTGAACAGATACTGGTTGGTGAGTGTTACATTATCGACAAGAGCATTTTTTATACCGTCAAAGACAATAAAATGTATCGCAGAAGCATTGGTAATATTTGTATTCTGAATCTTAATATCAGAACCATGGTCAAAACTAAACAATGTGTTATACGAAACAGCAGTATTACTGTTGGTATTGCCATCCCATGTACCGCCTTCAATTGTCACATCATGAATCTTGGTGTAATCTCCATGGGTGCAGTTTTCCCCGTCACAGATTCTCCCGTCTTCATTATTATGCACGCCTCTCAGCATGTTCACACTGATATCAGACCTTTTGATGACTGCATTATCATCCAGCTGCAGAATCATGTTGCTGAAGACAAACAACGGATTATTCAGATAATATATTCCTTCAGGGAAATGAATCAGAATCGGCTTGTTTTCGGGATTATCCAGTAAAGAAGCTTCATGCAATAAATTATTAATCAATGCATTATCATCCTCAGTATCTGTTCCATTTACGCCATATTCCGTAACATCGTATTCTGCAAGATACGGAGAATCCGGTTGTTCAGGCTCTTCGTTAGCCTTTGCTTCAAGATCTTCTTCAGCAATATCGATAAATGCTTTGAATGCATTGTAGAAATCGTCATTGGTTATATCGGAAACAACCGCATCTGCCATTTGATTTTTGGCATCATCGGTAAAGACTGCACTTGCCTCATCACCATAGACAAAAATATCGTAATCCTTTCCGGAAATGATCAGAATCAGCATGACACCATTCTGTCCTTCACCAAGTCCAAGGCTTTCTTCCGTATAAACACTTTCCGCAAAGGATTCAATATCGGTATAAGAACCCATATCATTGAATACCCTGACATATACGCCACAGTTATATTTGTCTGCAACCTCTGAGGCATAAGCATCTAATTCTTCTGTTTCAGCTTGTGTTAAAAGTTCGCATTCATCTTTGACATATGCGGTATTCTCCTGATTTTCGGATCCTTCCGTTTCTTCAGGGGTTTCTGTTTCCTGAGCAAAAACACCGAGATTTCCGTAAACAGACAAAGCCATACAACATGCAAGTATCCTTTTCATTATCTCTTTCATATGATCACTTCTTTCTAATACGTTATTTACTATATTTCATATTATAATCCAGACTTGGAATGAACGGTGTACAAAATTATTCTGTATTTACAATATTGTTCTTTTTCACAAAGAACAGTTCTTTATTGGAATGCAGAATCATAACCGCCGGCATTAAGAATACTGGATAGAAATATCTTAAGAAGGTATGGTATTCCACCATGGAATTCATCATCAGGACAAAGAAGAGAATGAAAACCGGTTTCTGTTTTGAACGGATCAGATTCCAATATGTCAAAATGATAACAACCATGAAGAAGATCACAAAAACAATGCCATAATCAAACGTATCTTTTAAAACAGAGCAGTCAATCCAGTTATAATTGCCCGGATTGTGGCCTACACTGCCGCTGCCGATCCATTGCATATACTTTCCGAATAAAGGATAATACCCGTCTTCCATCAGCACTTTATGAGGAATCATCAGACGATTATTCAGCACTCTGTTCAGCTTCATTAATATCGCCGAGTTTTCATTATATAAAGTTGTACAGATAAACATTATGACTGATATCAGAACTGTCATTCCTGAAGATATGCCAAGCAGCAGTTTGTCATTGATGTTTTCAAACCACTTCTGTTTAACCATCAGCATCAATATCGCCGCAACAATAATTGTCATAAAATCCATTCTCGCATATGTCACCGAATACATGACCATATTGAAAAACAGAATCAGTATCGCATCCAATATGAAATATTTATCCTTTCGGATATACATATAAGAAAGACACAAAGATAAGAATATGCCATGAAAATCCAAAGGAAAGATAAAACCGAGAGAATGTCTTTCAACCTCATTTCTGACATTCACGATATCCACAAGCATGCCTTTTGTATAAAATAACAAAGTCAGAATAAAATAAACAGCCTGTGCGGAAAATAAGACTTTCATTTCCTTTTCCATATCCGTATCATACAGGGCAACAATGATCATCAGATATCTTGCGATCAAAAGACGTTCCGATACATCCGCTCTGTATATATACACGGTAATACTTAATCCGATAAATATAATCACTAACAGATGATTCAACAGATACTGGATCAATCCCAGAATGACATTTTTTCTTTTCTTTGTGATATAAAGATATATTTCATGAAATATTGTTACAGCTGCACAGATTCCGATGCCGATCATTGCATTATCAGCGATAAACCATGTATCTTCTCTTTTCAGCAAAGATCCCCACATGCCTGAAAACGGCAATGCTCCTGCATAATAGATCACCAGAAACAGGCTGACGAGATATGTTTTTATTCTTTTATAATCCATCATATCCATCTCCCGTAAACAGCTCTTTATCTGTTTTTAACACAATTATGCTTATCATCAATAATGCAAGGTGAATGTTTTCCGACATTGTCTGATAAAACAAGACGGATGTACACAAAAAGCCAATGGTTATCAAAATGCCTGCAGCATTGTTTTTCTTACACAGATGTCTTACAGACAAACTGATCCAGACCGTCATCATCGATACAAATACGATGCCGTATTCAATCAGATCACGTATAAAAGACTGATCCAGCCATACCTCTTCTACAGGAAAGTAAGCCAGTTCCCAGCAATTGTGTCCGATAAGACCGATTCCCTGTTCCGTAATCAACTGATTCTGCATCAATAAGCGATTATCCATAAGCAGATTCCACTTATACAGTAAAGGATTGGTATCATGATAAAGAACGGCAAACATAACCGGAACAAGTATAACTGCCAATACAATAACGATAAACACCCAGGAACCAGAGGTTGTAAAAGGAACTTTCTGCCACAAATATACGCCAAAGGAACAAAGCAGAAAAAGGATCATCATTCCCGTACATCCCGTCAATGCATATCCAAGAACATTCAGACAGTTCAGAATCAGAAATTCAGAAATTGTGAATGATTCCCTGTACAGATACAGAAACAGCCATAGGATTCCCAGCAGTTCCGCCATTAAAACCGCAGGATTGGCAAAACCCAGTGTAAACTGCAACAATTGTCCTTCTTCTGCAACGATACCTCCGGGCACAAAGGTTTTCATGTATCCGTAAAGGACGAGGATCATCATGAGTACCTTTCCCCCAAGTATAGCTTTGCATTGAAAATCAAAGTCCGTATCAGCTAAGGCCAGAATGATGAAAAAGGCTTTTAACGGCATCAGCTGTTTT
The DNA here is from genome assembly GCA_017539825.1 of Solobacterium sp. GTDB lineage: Bacteria > Bacillota_I > Bacilli_A > Erysipelotrichales > Erysipelotrichaceae > Bulleidia. The sequence goes on from JAFYCG010000169.1 coordinate 4,383, forward strand.
GTGAGCACTTCAATGACTGCGCAAAAGACAAGTGATAAAAAAAGGAAAACATGCGATTTCAAGAAAACATAACATTTTTCAAAAATCGTATTTCCCTCTGTTTCTTTTATTGCATTGATAATCTTCAGAAATGCCAGACCGGCAAATCCGATTAAAGCAGCTTTTTTGCCATAGGAAAAAAGACCTGTACTTTGTATTCCTGCATTTGGCATCAGGCATAGAAAATACACTGCCGCTAATATTGCTGATACGTACTCCATGTAACCTTTTTTCATATGACAGCCTTTTCAATCATTCATCCAAAAACGGCAGAATACTGTCCTTCTGACTTAATTCGAGTTTTGTCCCGTCTTTCAGGCAATACTCTTCTCCCTCTTTTATAATACCCGGCCATTGAATGCTGACCACAGGATCATCCCAGCGAAATCCGCCTTCATCATTCGGATGATAGAAATCATCACACTTATAGAAACACTCCGCCTCATCAGACAACACAAGAAAACCATGGGCAAATCCTTTGGGGATGTACAGCTGTTTTTTATTCTCTGCGGACAAATACTCTCCATGCCATTTCCCGTATGTTTTACTGTCCGGTCTCAGATCCACAGCCACATCAAAAACCTCTCCCTTGAGAATCCGGATCAGCTTTGTTTGCGGATAATGAATCTGATAATGCATTCCCCTGAGAACACCTTTTTTTGACATCGACTGGTTATCCTGTACAAAGACGGTATCAATGCCGCATTCTTTCAAATCATTCAGGTTATATGTTTCTACAAAATAGCCGCGGTTATCTCCGTGAACTGCAGGAAGAATGACATGCAGTCCTTCAATACCACTGACGTTTTTACTGATTGAAATCTGTCCCATATCATTCTTCTCCTTGTTCCGATAAATATCTTTCCAATGCATTTTTCCAATCTGGAAGAGGCTTGAATCCCGTTTCAACAAGCTTGGATTTATCCAATCTGCTGTTAAAAGGACGCTTTGCCTTTGACAAGCCATATTCCTGTGTTGTTACAGGAATGACTTTTGTCTTATATCCTGCCTGACGATAGATTTCCTTTGTGAATGCATACCAGGAAATAAATCCGCCTTCATTTGTCGCATGGTAATATCCATACTTTTCCGTTTGTATCATATCCGCTAAAAGCACAGCCAGATCAGGTGTATACGTAGGTGTTCCGATCTGATCACAGACAACACGTACCTGCTCATGGATCTTTCCGATCCGCAGCATGGTCTTCACAAAATTCTTACCGTTTTTTCCAAACACCCAA
>JAFYCG010000170.1 GCA_017539825.1 Solobacterium sp.
CAATCAAGAACCGCACAGGTTTCTATATTTGCGACTTCCTCCATGGCAATTTCAGCAACTTCACCCGAGCAGATTGTCAGAATTCTCTGGACTTCTTCTTCCTCTTTATGCAACAGTTCCTGTTTTTTGTTGTTGGCCCCCATAATCGAAGCCGGTTCGATATACGATGCCTGTCCGGAAGCACTGTCACCGTAAACCAGTCCTCCGAAACTGTTTTTATCCGATGCTTTTACAAGTATCAAAGCTCTTCCGGAACGGTAAGTGACAATAGAATCGACAACCGAATCCCCGTGTGCTGCAATAAAGCGGTTAACCGCACTCAGTATTTCATGGTCGGCATGGCGAAGTGCACTGCGGATTCCCTTCAGCTCCGGACTGGCACTGTCCATAACTTCGCCATAATCATTCAGGCACCTGGACAGGGAATGCTCCGTACGCTCATGGATTGTCAGTGTGCCGATCAGGTCTTTTAATGCCGGATGCTCTACATCAATAAGGCTTTTTTCATAGGAGACAATCCCCTTTACACCCTGGATCAGATGGATGACATCCACGAGCTGCTGTCCATTCAGGACAACACCTTTTTCGGCACTGATCAATGCCATGCGGATATCCTTGATTCCGTAAAAAGGAACCGGTCCGTAATGCACGGTACAGTCAAGCGCTTCTTTCAGCTGTTGCAGTCTCCTCTGAATCTCCAACAGGTTATATGACGGGTGCAATTCTTCAATTTCCTTAATTCCTGCTGAAAAAGAACAGAATGATTTCATCTGTTCTTTAATCACATCTAGTTCCAGACTTTTCTCTAAGTTCATTTTCACAACCCCAGATCTTCATAAGAGGACAACTCTTCAAATCCTCTTTCTTTCAGCCATTCTTCAACCGCCTGCTTCTGTTCTTCGGTCAGCTTGGAAGCATCTTCATAAATCTGGTTGAATGCTTCGGCATCAACCACCGGAAGACTGAACCGGTCAAATGCCATAGTAACCAGTCCGTTGACTTCCTTTGCCAGTGTTTTTTCCACGAGCATATTACCGTTTGAAAAAAGCGGTGTGTTACAGATCAGGCTCATTGCCAGAATCAGAATCGTTCCTTCCAGCAATCCCAGCGCTCCGCCGAGAAGTGCACTGGCCTGATGAATGACAGGCAGATTCTGCAGATCCTTGACCATCTTGTCTATCAGAAGAGATACAATGCGGAATATGATCAGCAATAACACAAACCATAGCACTTCATTCAGAAAGCGCATGGCAGGTTCTTCAAACATGGAACCCTGCAGATAATCCCAATCCTTCGGCCACAGCTGTATGTACTTGGCAAATACCCCGGAAAGAATCCATGAAGAAAAATAGGATAAAACAAGTAAAACCAGTGAGACGACCGTTCTCAGAAAGCCCCTTTTATAGCCGGCCCAGAAATGGATCACAAAAATCAGCAATATGACAATATTCGCAGGCAAAAGCCACTGTTCATTCACATCAAACATATACTTCCTCTTTTCCAAACCATTTTAAACAAATTATTTCATCTTGACAATCATAGTGTTAAAATACCCTCATGGCAGAAACAAAAACTTTAAAACTGACAGGTGCTCAGGAAGAGCAGCTGTTTCAAAAATACCGGGATTATGCCGCCAAAACGCCGCAGTATGCAAAATGGCAGCTGAAACTTCCCGGCTGTGTGATTACATGTTACCAATCGGGGAAAACCGTTTTTCAAGGTAACAACATTTCCCAATACACGCCGGTTTCAGAAGAAAAAAACAAAGACATTTTTCCCCAGGCGGGAAGTGATGAAGTCGGTACAGGAGACTACTTCGGCCCTGTCATCGTCTGTGCATCCATCGTCAGGGAGGAAGATCTTCCCTGTTTGAAGGAGCTCGGAATCAAGGATTCCAAAGCGATTCCCGACGAAAGGATCATGAAGATCGGCAAAACTTTGATGGAAAAGCTGGATCACAGCCTTCTGATTCTGGATAATGCAAAATACAACCGGATCCATGATTCCGCCAACATGAATGCAATCAAAGCCAGACTTCACAACAAAGCCTACTGCAACCTTTCAAAAAAGGCATCCCTGCCTTCCTTGAAAATCATTGACCAGTTCTGTGCTGAATCTTCCTACTACCGCTATCTGCAGTATGAAGAGGAAGTCATTCGCGGAATACATTTTGAAACCAAAGCTGAAAACAAATACATCAGTGTCGGTGCTTCCTCCATTATTGCAAGATATGCCTTTCTTACCTGCATGCAGAATCTCGAAGACAGATACGGTTTGCCGCTCATCAAAGGTGCATCATCCGAAACCGATGCATGTGCCATAGAATTTGTCCGCAAATTCGGATGGGAAGAATTAAGCAAGGTTGCTAAAATGCACTTTGCAAATACAAAGAAAATCAGAGAGCTTGTTTAGAGCTCTTTGTTTTTTGTTTTCACAACTTTCAGCTGAATGGTATTTTCAATCTTGTCCAGGATCACTCCGGCAGCTTTCAGCATCCTCTTGGAAGCGATATTTGTATCCACACCGTTGTATTTATCAGATTCATAGACAATTCTCTTGATACCTGCCTGAATGATCGCTTTGGCACATTCATTGCAAGGGAAAAGAGAAACATAAAGCGTGCATCCTGCAACCGGCCATTTGGAATTGAGAATGGCATTGAGTTCAGCATGCACCACAAATGCATATTTGGTATCCAGGACACCGCCTTCTCTCGCCCATGGGAAATCATCATCCGAACAGCCTTTCGGAAAACCGTTATATCCGACGGAAACAACACGATGATTCTCATCGACAATGGCTGCCCCGACCTGTGTATTGGGATCCTTGGAACGCAAAGCAGAAAGATGGGCAAGGCCCATAAAATATTCATCCCAGCTTAAGACATCTTCTCTTTTATCCATATCATTTATCCTCCAATTGCAACAGATATGTCACTTTTCCCTCTTCATGGTAAATTGTATCGAGACGTTCTGCAATGTGATAAGCATAGCTTTCCAGGCCGATCATTTTTATTTTCCCAAGAATTCTGGCATCGGAACCATAATACTCCTGATCGGCAGGAATCGCTGTATTGCGATACGCCGTAATGCCTGTAAAAAACAAAAACAATACAGTCGCAAGTGCATAATGCTTTCGCCTTTGTTTTGTCCCATACAACAACATTGTCGCCAATAAACCGCATACATACCCGCCTAAATGGGCACTGACGGAAATATTCGGCATGAAGTTAATGAATATGTTAACCATATATGCCCTGATCAGGCTCGAACGGATCTGCGGATGATTCCATCCTCCCATCTGAATCACAAAGAAGGTGTATGCAGCCATCAGCCCGTATAATCCGCCGGACAATCCTACCGCAACCGTATTATCCTCTGCGGCAAACAGGAACAATGATCCACCGATAATCGATATCAGCAGAACCAGCAGATAATTCCGCTTCCCCATCCGTTTTTCAAGCACCTGTCCCAGAACAAGACAAGAATAGCAGTTCACAAATAAATGCAGATACGAGACATGAACAAAACCGACGCTCAGAAAACGCCACCACTCTCCTGCCAGAATAAACGGCTTATAGTATGCACCATACAGAATGGCTGCTTCCGTTTTATTTGCCAAAGAGGAAAACGTAATCAGAAGATTGATCAGCAGACAGATTCCTATGACAACCCATGTAACAAGCGGTCTTTTCTTATTCATCCTGCATCCTTTCGAAACTTTTCCAGCAGGTCTTCAAAATATTGCGGCAATGGTGCATGGAAATGCATTTCCTCTTTCGTTGTGGGATGAATCAAGGTCAGCTCACTGGCATGCAGAACCTGTCCCTGCGTATTTCCATACGTACAGTTTCCGCCGTATTTGACATCTCCCAATACAGGATGATTGATATATTTCATATGCACACGGATCTGGTGTGTTCTGCCTGTTTCCAGTCTGCATCTGACAAATGTAGCACCTTTGAATCTTTCCAATACATGGAAGTGTGTTCTTGCTTCCTTGGAATTTGTTTCTGTAACAGCCATCTTCTGCCTGTCTTTGCGGTCCCTGCCGATCGGTGCATCAATCAGCCCGTCATCGTGGGTGATGACACCTCCCACAATGGCAAGATACTCCCTGTGGCATGTCTTGTCAGACAGTTGTCTTGCAATCTCGTTATGTGCCTTGTCATTTTTACAGGCAACAATGCAACCGGTCGTATCCTTGTCAATACGATGGACAATACCGGGACGGATCTTTCCGTTGATTCCCGAAAGATCATCGCAATGATACAGAAGTGCATTGACCAGCGTGCCTGTGTAATTTCCTGCAGACGGGTGTACGACCATACCTTTGGGCTTGTTGATGACGATGATATCATGATCTTCATACAGAATATCCAGCGGTATGTTTTCCGCTGTTACTTCGATTTCTTCATTTTCCGGTACATCACAAGAGACTTCATCTCCTGCAGAAACCTTTAATGAGCTCTTTGCCGCTTTTCCGTTGACAAAGATCTGTCCTTCGGAAGCAAGCTGCTGTACCCTGGTCCTGGATAAATCAGATACTGTCGAAAGATACTTATCCAGCCTGATGCCGTCTTCTTCAACGATCCACTTCTGCATTGTCATTTTTTTCTTCCCTCAGCGAACAGATAAACAAAACAAATACACCGATGCATAAAGCGGAATCGGCAATATTGAAGACCGGAAAATTATATCCGAAGATATAGAAATCCAGAAAATCCCG
>JAFYCG010000171.1 GCA_017539825.1 Solobacterium sp.
AGAAAAGGCACCGCCAAACCGATCCTTGCCAAACTGACGCCAAATGTCGCAAAGATGAGTCCGTTTGCGGAAGCCGCAAAGCGGGGCGGGGCAGATGGGATTGCGGCGATCAATACGATCAAAAGCATCATCAAGGTAAATCCATTTACTTACGTGTCAGCTCCGGCGGTGCGCGGAATGTCCGCGGTCGGAGGTTACAGCGGAAATGCGGTCAAGCCGATATCACTGCGCTTTATTGCGGAGCTTGGTCAGAATCCTGCCCTGAAGGGAATGCATATCAGCGGGATGGGCGGCATTGAGACATGGAAGGATGCCCTGGAATATATCATGCTGGGGTCTTCTTCGGTACAGGTAACGACCGCTGTCATGCAGTATGGATACCGCATCATTGATGATCTGAAATCCGGATTGCATTATTATCTGAAAGAAAAGGGATTCAACAGTATTCAGGAAGTTTGCGGACTCGGCCTGGATGCGATCAGCAGTACAACGGATGTACTGGAAAGAGATACGGTTGTTTATCCTGTCTTCCATCGGGATTTATGTATAGGGTGCGGCAGATGTGCAATATCCTGTGCTGACGGAGGACATCAGGCAATAGCATTTGATGAGTCCCGCAGACCGGTACTTGATGGCAGAAAATGTGTCGGGTGCCATCTGTGTATGCTTGTATGTCCGCAGAAGGCAATTTCCTCTGCAAGGAAGCGCGTAAAGAAAATAAAAAATTGACAAACAAATGTGATTGATAAATTTCTAAAATACTCTATAATTTTTGTTTGATTAAAGGAGTTTTTTATGGAAAAAGAATTGAAAGCGTTGAAAATATGGAGAATCATTGCCATTGTTGCGATCTGTCTCTGTGTTGTTTTGGGTGGCATGCTGATGAGAAGCGGAACCGGTGCAGCTCCTGCAGAAGAAGCTTCTGCTGAGGTTGTTGACGGGGAAACTGCATTATCTTTATGGACACAGGGTTCTGAGGCAAAACAGCAGCTGATATCTTATATTGAGACAATCACGGATGAAGACAGTGCAGACTTTATTCCGGTAGAAAACCGTATTGCGGTATTTGATCTGGACGGCACATTGTTCTGTGAAACAGATCCTAACTATTTTGACTATACACTGCTTGTTTATCGTGTTCTTGAAGATCCGGAGTATAAGGATAAAGCATCTGATTTCGAGAAGGAGACAGCAGAAAAGATCGTCACTCTGAATGAAACAGGAAAAGCTGCTGAAGGTCTGGAAGTGGATCATGGAAAAGCAGTTGCTTCTGCATTTGCCGGTATGACAGTGGACGAGTTTAATGCATATATCCAGGAATTCAAGAAACTGCCGATGCCAAGCTATGAGGGCATGACAAGAGGAGAAGGCTGGTATAAGCCGATGCTGGAAATCGTGAATTACCTGCAGGCAAATGACTTTCAGGTATATGTTGTCAGCGGAACCGATCGCTTCATCGTTCGCGGCATCGTTGACAATTCACCTCTGAATGTACCTGCATCACAGATTATCGGCTCGGATGAACAGCTTGCAGCTGCTGATCAGGGTGATGTTGATGGTTTGAATTATGTGTTTAATGACAGTGACAAAGTGGTTCTTGCAGGAGACTTCCTGATTACGAATCTGAAGATGAACAAAGTAACAGTCATTATGCAGGACATCGGCATGCAGCCTGTGTTATCCTTCGGTAACAGTACCGGTGATGCAAGCATGGCAGAATATGTCACAAGCAACAACCCGTATAAGAGTCTGGCATTCATGCTTTGTTGTGATGATGTGGAACGTGAAAACGGAAATGAATCCAAAGCACAGAAAATGTATGATCTTTGCGAGGAATTTGACTGGGTACCGGTATCAATGAAAAATGACTGGACAACCATTTACGGTGAATCCGTTGTAAAGAAATGAGGCCGAAAATGAGATACGAAATTACAGGACAACCTTTTACAGTATTGACACTTCATATGGAACGTGGAGAATCCGTTAAATGCCAGAGCGGTGCCATGGCATGGATGAGTCCCTCCATTCATATGGAAACAAAAACAGGCGGACTCGGCGGCATGTTCAAAAAGATGATTGTCGGTGAATCGCTCGCATTGAACCATTACAGTGCAGACCAGGCAGGTGAGCTTGCTCTGGCTAAGCACAGTCCCGGAGATATTCTGGCATTCAACATCGCTGAAACACCGATTATTGCACAGAAGACTTCTTTCTTAGCTTCAACGGAAAACGTTGAGATGGAAATCTATCTGCAGAAAAAAGGCATGGTAGGCTTTTTCGGCGGAGAAGGATTCCTGATGCAGAAATATTACGGTTCGGGTTATGCATGGCTTGAAATAGACGGCTCATGCATCGAAAGAACACTGGCTGCAGGCGAACAGCTGATTGTTGATACAGGTTATGTAGCAGCAATGGAAGCAACATGCACAATGGATATTCAGCAGGTGAAGGGTCTGACCAATGTGGTTCTTGGCGGAGAAGGCCTGTTTAATACAGTCGTTACAGGTCCGGGTAAAGTGTGGTTACAGACAATGCCTGTTTCCAATCTTGCCATGAGCCTGTATGCGCATATGCCGCATCCGACTTCTTCCAACTGATTCATGAAAAGATGCTTTTACAGGCATCTTTTTCTGTCATTTGAGTTGTGATATACTTTTACGCGGTATAAAGGAGTTGCTATGGGTTCCACAATATTAAATCAGAAATATCTGCTTTCCTATACAGACGAATTTAAAATGCTTGACGGGGATGAACTGAAACAATTGAATTTCCTGAATGAAGGAGCGGGCATCTGTCTCAGGAACGAGGAAAGACATATTATGATCACAGCTGCCTGGAAACAGGTTGGCGGTTTTACATCAATGATGCTGAATGACAAGGATCTTGTTAAAAATGCAGAAGAGTATATCCGCAAGGCCAACAAGGCGTATCAGTATCATTATGACGGACCTGTTCAACTGGAAGCTGCAGGTCAGAAAGCCGAAGGTTTTCAGTATGGTTATCATGTACAGGATACGGATATGACCGGCATCTGTTGTGTCATAAAGGACGGAAAAACAGTATATTACTTCTATCTGTATGTCAGAAAAGAAAACGAAGAAGAAGGTATTCAAATTTTCAGGCAGATGCTGGAAAATATTACGACCGTCTGAATCGAAGAAAATTAAAGATAAAATCATGGATAATATAAGCGGATTGTTGTAGAATAAGGATTGCTTTATGGAAGAAGAAAAGAAGAAGGAAAACTGGCTTACCAGTAACAAATATACGAAATTCCAAAAGGGATGGATCATCGGACTTTTGGTTCTTTTATGTTTTTCGATCATCATGACGGCAATTCAGGCTGTCCGTGTCATGAACCGCAAAGAACAGCCGGCACCGGTTATTGAAAAAACACCC
>JAFYCG010000172.1 GCA_017539825.1 Solobacterium sp.
CGATGAAATAATGCGGCATATCCGGATGTTTCTCTACAAACTCGCTTGTTTCCTTTGCGTATCCCCTTGCCCAGTCATCCGCCTGTATTTCCACCTGTGCCAGTGCCTCGGCAAGATACATTTCCATATTCCGGTTGTAGTCGTCATATTGCGGAAACTCATGATTTTTAAACATGAGATAGTTGCATGCCATGAAGAACTTCAGCTGTTCATTTTTCGGATAGGTAATCAGATGATCCACCATCGTTGTTAAGACAGATCCCGGCGTATCGATAAAACCTATGACTTTTGCACCGATTTCATGTACCCTTTCAACCAGGGAAACCATTTCCTTTGTCGTTCCGGATTCAGAAGAAAGAATGACAACAGAGTCTTTTGTAAATCTTTTATTGCCGGTTGTCAGAAACTCTGCCGCATTCTGTGCATATACCGGAAGTATGGATTTACCGCGCATATATACTTCTGCCTGCATGCAGGAGGCATAGGTTCCCCCGATACCGATAAAGTAAAAACCGCTTGCTTTGCCTGTTTCCCAATAAATATCAATTATGGATTCGATCTTTTTGCGCAATGCAAGCGCACCGTTGACGCTGTCGATGGATTTGTCCTTATTGAAGTTTCTAAGTTTTTCCGGTTCTTTAAGGTTCATATCTTCCTCCTATTGAAATGCACCATGATAACTTAATGTTTCAGATGCTTCTTCAGCACCCATGCGCATACATTGTTCAATTGTTTCTTTCTGAATCAATCCGCTGAGAAATCCGGCTATATAACTGTCACCGGCACCTAATGAATCTATTACCTGCCTGTTTTCAATAATATCGTAAAAATGAAATCCATCCCGATCCCGAACAACAGATCCCTGTTTTCCGCGCATTGCCACAACAATCTCCGGTCCTTTTTCGTAAATTTCATTCATCTTTGTTTGTGTTTCCTTCAGAGGTTCATCTGAAGAGAAAAAGAAGATATCTGTATATGGCAAAGCCCCCAGTGCAACCGGATCATCCGGACGATCTGCCGCATCAAATCCCAGAAGGATACCGTCATGCTTAATCTGTTTCATGCATTCCGTCTGATTGCCCCATAAATCCGTGATGGCAATTTTATGCTTCCGGATAAAAGCAATATCTTCTTCAGACAAAACAAAATCCTGCATTACCCCTTCTTCATATTCCCCGAGAATTCTTTCCTCTCCATGCAATTCCACTTCGCTGACAGCAGTTTTGCCGCACAGAATATGCAAATGATCCGTATTGATATTCTTTTCCGTGAGTTTGTGAAGAACAAGTTTTCCATATGCATCCGTTCCGATGCATCCGATAAAGGAAGCATCTAAATCATGTAAAGAAATATGTACAGCCATGTTCAACGGCCCTCCCCCGACAAAAGGTGTTCCGTTTTCAAGATTGACATAATAATCGATACAACAGCTTCCGAAACAGGCAATATCCCTCATAACATTCCTCATCAATATATAAATCCAAAGTATATGACAATTCCGATCCACAATATCAAAGATAAGGGAATCAAAATCTGAAAACTTCTGTGTCTGGTCTTATGATGAAACAGATGCATGCCGATAAAAGCACCAAATGCTCCACCCAGAAAAGAAGAAAAGATTAAGGAAGATTCAGGAATTCTCCATTTGTTTCGTTTCGCTTTTCTTTTATCTATGCCATACATCACAAAAACAATCAGATTCACAAGAACAAGATAAATGCACAAAAGTTCTCTCATGAAATCACTCCTTTGTTCATCTCGTATTTCCTGTCGGCAATGCGCAACGTTGAATTGCGATGGGAAACCAGAATCAATGTCTTGCCTCTGGCTTCTTCCTTCAATGATTTCAGAATCAATCCCTCATTCAGGCTGTCCAGATTGCTGGAAGGCTCATCCAGCAGGATGAAATCACCGCCATGCAGAAAGATCCTTGCCAATGCAATTCTCTGCTTTTCTCCGGAAGATACGGAATGGTCATCCACAATTGTGTCATATCCTTTCTCAAGTGTCATGATAAAATCATGCACCGAAGCTTTTCTGCATGCATCTTTGACTTCCTCCAATGAAGCATCCTCCTTGGCAATCAAAAGATTATTGAGAATCGTGTCATGAAAGAGATAGGATTCCTGTTTCATATACCCTTCCATTTTTCGTAAGCCTGAAGTATTGATCTGATTGATATCTGTATTGCTGATCAGGATTTTTCCATGTTTTGCTTCATAAAAGCGCATCAGCAGTTTCAATAATGTGGACTTGCCCGATCCGGATCTGCCGATGATTCCGATAATCTCTTCTTTATCAAATGACATAGAAAGATCATGCAGGATTTCCTGTTTATCATAGCCAAAACCAAGATTTTCAATTTTGACATTTTCAAATGGAATATCTTTCTGTCCGCTGATGTCTTTTGTCACTGGTTCTTCTTCCAGTATATCCAGAACACGATTTCCTGAAGCAATGGTATTCTGCAAACCGGTCCCAAGAGCAGCCAGAGCATTCACCGGTCCATAGGAAAACATCATCGTGATAATCACAATCAGCGCTTGTGAAAACTGAATTGTGCCATTGGCATATAATGCAAAGCAGGCTGCAATCATCAATATATCTGCAACATAGATGAATAATCCTGTCATTGCCGCTTGATTACCATTTCTGCTTTTTTCCTTTTCCTGCCAGAATAACAGTTCATCTGTCATTTCATCCATCACCTGCATTCTTTTCGTACCGGCACCAAACTGAATGATTTCAGATAATCCGTTCATATTATCAAGAAGAACAGAACTCAGTTTTCCTGCAGTACGTCTGACGCCTTCTCCTGCATCATTTCCCGCTAAGGAACTGATCAGAGGAATGCCTGCTCCGATGGCCATCCAGATGCATAAAGCCAATAATCCCAAAAGAATATTCGTTGCACCGATAAAGATCGTCATGATGACTGTATACAGTAATGCAATCATAACCGGAGATATTGTATGAGCATAAAAAACTTCCAAAAGCTCTATATCCGAAGTGATCATCGATACAAGATCTCCGCTGTCCTTTGTATCGAGTTTTGCCGGTGCAAGTCTTCTCAGATTCTGAAATACATGATCACGGATCAATGCCAGAAGCCCGAAAGCAATATAGTGGTTACAAGCCTGCTCTCCATAGCGCAAAAATGCCCTGACAAGTGCAAACAAAACCATGCATATGCATAATATCGTTAAAGATAAAGGTGCTGCATAACCAAGTGCATGCAGTATTGCATATCCGGCAAATACCATCATAAAGGTAACGCACAGATGTCCCACTGTACCGGCTGCTACAGATAAAACCATATACTTCCAAAGCGGCAGAACAAGCTTACTGAGTTTAAACATCACTTTCATCGGTGAACGCTTCATAATCTGCCTCCTTTCCATAGTTTTCCAGAGCCATCTGCTGATTGTACATCCTGGCATATATACCATTTTTATCCAAAAGTTCCGTATGTGTTCCCTGTTCTGCAATTTTACCTTCTTCCAGAACAATGATGAAATCCGTCTTTTTGAGATTTGCCAAACGATGGGAAATCAGCAATATGGTTTTCTTCCCCTTGAGTCTGCCGATTGTCTCCAATATCATTTGTTCGCTTTCCATGTCGATACCGGAAGCAGCTTCATCAAAGATGTAAATATCCGAATCTTTTAATAAGGCTCTTGCGATGGCAATTCTCTGTCTTTGTCCCATGGATAAATTGGAAGCCTGTTCTTCAATCATCGTTTCAAGCCCATCCCTTGTACGAAGATGATCGGCAATGGCTGCCTCTTCCAACACATGCCACAGTCTCTCATCATCTGCTGTTTCATCAGCATACAAAAGATTTTCACGGACTGTACCCTTGAACAGATAAGAGCCTGATGGTACATAAGTTACCGTTTCAGACCAGGTCTGATGACGGATCTGTTTCAGATCAAGATCATCCGCAAGTATTGTTCCTTCATATGCGGTATGCCGCATTGTCAGGATGGAGGCTAATGTGGACTTTCCCGAGCCGCTCATACCGGCAATACCGACAAAAGCATGTTCCGGTATATCAAAACACAGATCATCCAGCACTTTGCGATCACCGTATGAAAAAGAAAGATGATTTACATGCAGAGATTTCCGGTGAAGCTCTGTAACAGTTCCGTTTTCGGTTTCCGGTGCTTCCAGAAAGGCAAAGATCTTATCTGAAGCTGCCATGCCGTTCATGGCTGTATGAAAATAGCTTCCCAGCTGTCTCATCGGAAGAAAGAAATCCACAGAGATCAGCAGAATAAAAATACAGCCGGATAAAGAAAGCATGCCGTTTTTCAGATCTGTCACAGCAGCAATAATACCTATAGCTGCTCCTGCATAGGCAACAAGATCCATGATGGAAATACTGTTAAGCTGCATAATCAGAACGCGCATTGTTGCTTTGCGGAAAGCTTCCGCTTGTGCATTCATCTTTATATTCTGTCTTTCATCAGCTTCATACACCTTCAATGTGGTTAATCCGCGCAGATTATCCAGAAAGGAATCACCCATATCCGTATACCGGTTCCAGTATCCGGATAAAAGTTTCTTTGCCCATTTCTGAACAAAAATAATTGATACAGGTATCAACGGTACAAAAACAAGGAGGATGACTGCCGCCTTGACATCAATCCACAATAAAACAAGAAACAAGGTAACCGGTGCAAGCATTGCATAGAAAAACTGCGGCAGATAGGAACCGTAATACACTTCCAGCTGATCCACGCCTTCAATCGCCGTCTGCAATATTTCAGCCTGTTTGACATTTTCTTCATAACCCGGTCCCTGCCGAAGCAGTTTTTCATAAATCTTTCTTCGTAAAGTTTTCTTAACCGCCTGTGAAGATAAAAAAGCCATCTTATGGCTTAACCGCATACAGAAATAACGGATCACCATAGCACCCGTAAATACCATAAAAGCAAACAGAGGGATATATCCGCCGGATATCCCCAATTTCAAACCACTTAGAACCATTGCTATTCCATACATAGCAAGTAGATTGCACAAGAGACATATCCATTGCAGAAAAACATTGGCAAATATAAATTTCTTCCCTTCCTGCAACAGATTCATCAATCGTTTATCGATCATACCTTTTCTCCACTTGCGTTATTATATCAAATTCATAAATGATTTTGCATCTGAATGAATTCCTTGCTAGAATAAAGATATGGAATTTTTAGATCGTCTTTTTAACAAACCGAAAATCTATATTCTGATGCATAAGGATATACAGGTATTATCGGGTGAATATAATGAAGAAAAACACCGTTTTGAAAAGATCATTCATATTTTTTCTTATGATCATCTGCCATACAGTGTGCGCAAAGGTGAAAACGGCGTATCTTTAAAACGCCTTGACCATTGGTTCCGCTGGCGCGGTATTCCTGATTACAGGGTCGGCCTGAATGTTCTTCTCGACCATCTGGATATCAGTGACCAGAGAGATCTTCTGGATAAGGAATACGGTTTATCTGTCAGTGACCATTACTGGATCCGCGAAGAAAAAGAACATGTATCTTATGCAGATCTCAATTTCTTTGAAAGACCATATGATCAGGATTCTTTCGGCATATCCATGTTTGCCTCAAGCCGTTTTAAATCCCCGAAGTCCGGTCTCCATACGCCAAACAACACCTTATGCGGCTATCAGAAGAAAGCATGGTTTCAAAGAAACGGTGTCAATGTCCTGTTAAAAGGAGGTACGCCGATATACCAGCAGGAGCCTGTCAATGAATGGCTTGCTTCGGAAATTGCCAACCGTCTTGGCATTGATGCAATACAATACCACGTTGAAATATATGAAAACCAGCTTGTCAGTGTCTGTGACAACATGCTTGATCTGGATACAGAACTGATTACCGCTGAAGAAGTGCTGAGCTTAGCCAAACCCGATAAAGATGTATTCTGGCTGACCCCCTATCAAAAAACACTGACGGAAATGGGTATCGCTGATGCCGGTAAAAAACTCGATGATCTTCTTGTGCTGGATTTCATCATGACCAATACCGACAGGCACAACCAGAACCTCGGTGTCATTCGTGATGCTAACACACTGCAATGGTTAAAGGTTGCACCGATCTTTGATACAGGTACAGGTTTAGGATGCCTGAAAGAAGACAATGATATTGCCAACTTCGATGAGTTCTATCATTATCGTCTGTTTAATTCCGACAACATCCTCGATAACATATGTGTACATCTGATATTGAACCTGAAGCGCTATGATTTCAGTGTTCTTGACGGTATTGAATCACTGTATGAGGAACGCTTGAGAAAATACCAGCGCCTGACCGGCATAACCGACCGTAGGATTGATCTGCTGACATCTTTATTACGAAGAAGAATCGAGATCCTGAAACATGCACAATAAAAACCAATCAAAAACATTCGGAATTCCGGATGTTTTTTCATGCCTCTAAAAAAAGAGAAGATTTCTATTCCCTTTTGAATCTTCCCCTACAATCAATTTGTCGATTGTTTTTCAAAAATAACCGTTTGTTCTTTCATTGATATTTTTTTGACTTTATAGCCGTAATCAGACAGCTCTTTTTTGTATGTCAGGAAAGAATGATCCATCGGTAACCCGGCAATTTTCTCAATCTCTGAAAAAGACAGTTTAAAACGATCAGTACCATTTTCTTCGATCCATTGCCACAATCCATCATACTTGCTCATATATATCGGAAGCCTTATTCATCAATCCATCCGAAATGCATGCACGCATTCCGTATGCCGTCATCTTCTGCAGCATCTGTTACATAATCCGCCATCTCCAGAAGCTTAGGATATCCATTAGCCATCGCAATCGAAGTCCATTCTTTTTTAAACATGACCATGTCATTTTCTCCGTCTCCGAATACCACAACATCGTGAATATCACCATGAAGATAGTTAACCATGTCCCGGATTCCCTGATCCTTTTCATCATGTTGATACCAGAAATAATCCGATCCCATGCGTATATGACCGAGAAGATTCAGATTTTGAATCCGGTATTCCTCGCTTTCAGGTATGGAAATATAGATTTTATAGATTTCCTCCAGCTGATCATAATCCAGATCGGGCTGATAGATATAATTTGTCGGTTCTTTTCTCTCACCGAACTGTTCCAGAAAACGGTGATCTTTCATGACGACATCAATACTGTCATTGATAGCGACAAGTATCCCGTAACCAAGAGAATCCACCTCATGGATAATGGTTAAAGCTTTTTCCCTATCCAGCGGGCTGTTTTTTACCAGTTTGTCATTAATGACAAGCGCAGCTCCTCCATTAGCGACAAAATTATGTATGCCTGCATCCTGTGCAGCTTTGATGGTTTTATAATACGCTCTTCCTGTTGCAATCGCCACAAAGTTTCCTTTCTCCTCAAGTTTGCGTAATGTTTCTATGCCGCTTTGCACAAGCTGGCCTGTATGAATATTTGTCAATGTTCCATCGATATCAAAAAAGAAATATTTCATTATCCACCTCATCATTATTCTATCATAAAAGAAAGCTGCGTTATAACCGCAGCTCTTCTCTATTTTTTAACAGCTTTTTTTGTTGTCTTTTTGGTTTCTTTTTTTGTTTCTGTCGGATAGTTGAAACGGAAGATTGCACATCCGTATGCCGGTAACGGATAGGAAATTCTGTATGGCTGTTTATCGCATTCACCCTTCTGAGAAGTATACAATGTCTTCTTATCAGTGTCGGAAGGAACTTTTCCGTTTTCATCAAAGATCAATGTATATCTTCCTTTGACAGGTGCACCGACCATATAATCCGAACGTTCCATCGGTGTCATATTTACGACAAATAACAGATTCTGTTTGCCTGTGGAATCCTTACGGATAAAGCTGAAGATACTTCTGGAAGCATCATCCGCATTGATCCATTCAAATCCGTTATAGGAATCATCCAGCTCATACATTGCCGGATATTTTCTGTATGTATGCAGAAGATCTCTGACAAAATTCTGCATATCCTTGTTAAGAGGCTGATCACACAGTTCCCAATCCAATGCAACTTTCTCATCCCATTCATGGAACTGGGCAAAATCCTGTCCCATAAAGAGAAGTTTCTTGCCGGCATGACCGAACATGAAGAAGTATCCGCATTTCAGATTCTTGAATTTGTCTACTTCATATCCCGGCATCTTGTTGATCATGGAACACTTCAGATGAACGACTTCATCATGGCTTAAGACAAGAATATACTTTTCACTTGTTGCATAACTCATGCCGAATGTCATCTTGTTATGATTGTCTTTTCTGAAGAACGGATCCAGTTTCATATAATCCAGGAAGTCATGCATCCAGCCCATGTTCCACTTATATGTGAATCCAAGACCGTCATCTTCCGGAGCAGCAGTAACTTTCGGCCATGCAGTAGATTCTTCAGCAATAATGATTGTTCCGTCTTTTCTGCCGCGGATGACGGAATTCAGATGCTTGAAGAATTCCATTGCATCAAGGTTGCCGTTATTTCCGTATTTGTTCGGTTCCCATTCGCCGTCTTTTCTGCCATAGTTGAGATAAAGCATGCTGGCAACTGCATCAACTCTCAATCCGTCAATATGATATTCATCATACCAGTACAAAGCATTACCGATTAAGAAGTTCTTTACTTCATTCTTGGCATAATCGAAGATCTTTGTACCCCAGTCAGGATGTTCTCCCATTATACCGGCTCTTTCATAAGTCGGCTCACCGTCAAAGTCTGCCAGACCATGAGCATCTTTCGGGAAATGTGCAGGCACCCAGTCCAGAATGACACCGATGCCATGCTGATGCAGCGTATCCACAAAATACATGAATTCCTTAGGATCACCATATCGGGAAGTCGGTGCATAATAACCGGTTACCTGATAGCCCCATGAACCGTCAAACGGATGTTCGGCAATACCCATCAGCTCTACATGTGTATATCCCATGTAATCACAGTATTCCGCTAATTCCTTGGCAGCCTCAACATATGTTATGACACCGTCTTTTTCCGGACGATCATATTTAAACCAGGAACCCAGATGACACTCATAGATTGCCATAGGCTGATCGAATGTACCTTTCTTGGCACGCTGTGTCATCCACTTTTCATCAGACCATTTATAATTATCGATGTCTGCTGTTTTAGAAGCAGTTCCCGGACGATATTCCGCTGAGAATGCATATGGGTCTGCTTTATAGAGGATGGTGTCATTCTTTGTCAGAATTGCATATTTATACAATTCACCAAATCCCATTCCTTCAATAAATCCTTCATAAATACCACTCTTTTCCAGAGGAAGCATGTAATTTGCTTTAGGATCCCAGTTATTGCGATCACAGACAATGGATACAGCTTTTGCATGTGGTGCCCATACCGCAAAATGCATGCCTTGTTTTCCATTGAGCTGTGCAGGATGTGCACCCATTTTCTTATAAACTTTGTAGTCTCTTCCCTTTCCTAAAAGATACCTGTCAAACCGTGTCAGAAAAACAGGATCAAGATCCTTTTCGGAACTGATGGATCTACGCGAAGCTTTTGTAGATTTTTCTTTAGCCATTTTGATTATCTCCTTTTTTTGAAAATATTTTTTTCCTTACATTTATTTTAACAAATCTACAATTCTTGTCCATATAAACAATTTGTTTTTTGACTTACATCTTTCTTTGAATGTCTAAAATCTTCATTTTGTCGAATTATAATCCATTTGTTTTCAATATCGTAATTGATCATCTGAACTTCACATTGATTTACAAAAATATATCCACCCGCCATGGAACAATCAGCAGGTGGATCAGCAAATGAACTGTATTGTTGTGAATGAATGAAAGGTACCGGAAATATATACAGCTCATATATGCTGCAAAAGAACGGAGTTACCTCCCTACGTATTTATTGTAGATAAATCACTATGCAAAAAATGTGCCTGTAAAAAATGATTATAAAA
>JAFYCG010000173.1 GCA_017539825.1 Solobacterium sp.
CGGCAAGAATGAGGAGAACTATCAGCTGTTTAACTCTTATCTTCCCCATGTCAATCTGAAGGAATACAAACCCCAGGCACAGTGTATCTTATGTATCAATTACCTGGAAACATACCGGGAGGATCTCTCTTTTTACAATGAATGGATTCATGATCATGTAACAGAATTATTATCCATGATCGTTGATCAAAGACGCTATAAAGCTTTGGAAACCGGTGTTGAAAAAGGATGCATTGATACACAGGAAGTTGAACCGTATCTGGAAAGGATCCATGATCCGGAAATCAAAGCTTTCCTATTATCAAAAAACGAAACGAATGATCTTGATGATCTGTTTGATCTTTTATAAGGATGACTATGGATGAAGAATTGATTGAAATCAGTGAAGAAATCTTTCGAAATATCATCTCCCGTTTAACGTTGCATCTGCGGTTTATGGATATCGCTTTAAACCGGTATATCTTTGCCCCGGATGCGATGGAGATCTCTTGTGACGGAAGAGTTTTTCATTATGCACCGATTGCATTAATCAAAACCTTTCAGCACAATCCGAATGTCTTAACGAGAGGCTATTTCCATGTCGTGCTGCACTCTGTTTTCCAGCATATTTTCTTTGCGGAACAAAGGACAGCTTCTTTATGGAATTTAGCTTGTGATATCGCAGTGGAAAATGTCATATTGGAAATGGATCTTGACTGCATGCGGCTGGAAAATGACGAAGAAAAGAAGAAGGAAATTGAAAAGATCAAAAACAGGATTCCGGATTTTACGGCCCAGAGAATCTATCACTATTTAGAGGATCTGGAGAGAGACCGGATCAAACTGTTATCACCTTTATTCCGTTTTGACCTGCATGACTGCTGGTATAAGTTCAGAAATGTCACAGGGTCACACGATACACTATTTGGCGAAGAAACAAGGGATGACACTTCCAATGCAGGCAATAACCGCTTTGACAAAGCCAGTCATGACAGCGGTGAAAAAAGAGAAGGGGAAGATCCTGAGGCAACCGATGAAGAGATTCAACAGATTAAAAATACATTGAAGGACTGGAAAGAGATCTCGGAGAAGATTGAAACGGATCTTGAAACATTTTCCAAAGAATACGGGGATAAAACCGAAGCAATGGTGCAATCTCTCGCAAAACTGCATAGAGAGAAATATAACTATACGGAATTCCTGAAGAAGTTTATGCATGCGGGAGAAAAGATACAGATCAATGATGCGGAATTTGACAATATCTTCTATACATACGGTTTGCGCTTATACAAGAATCTGCCGTTAATTGAACCATTGGAATACACAGAAACCAATAATGTCAGAGAGCTGATCATCGCCATTGATACATCTGGATCCGTACAGGGAGAAGTTGTACAGGGCTTCCTGCAGAAGACCTACAATATCTTTGCCCAGAGAGAAAACTTCTTCTCTCACTTCAACATTCATATCATTCAGTGTGACATGCAGATTCGCGATGTCGCAGTGATCACCAATAAAAACCAGTTTGATCAGTATATTGCGCAGATGGAAATCAAGGGACTGGGAGGAACGGATTTCCGGCCTGTCTTCGATTATGCCAATGAACAGATCAAAAACCATGGCTTTAAACGCCTGGGAGGCTTGTTGTATTTTACAGACGGAGACGGTATCTATCCGAAACAGCAGCCAAAATTTAAAACCGCATTCCTGTTTCCGGAAGGAAACAAGGATATTACCGTACCGCCATGGGCAATCAAATATACTTTAGAAGGAGAGGAATTTTATGCACATTCAGGAAGCGAAAACACAGATTAAAAATGCGATTCTGTCTTACAGTACAAAAGATACACACGGAAAGTATAAAATTCCTGTCGAAAAACAAAGGCCTGTCTTTCTGGTCGGTGCTCCCGGTATCGGTAAAACCGCCATTGTGGAACAGATCGCCAAGGAGCTGAATATCGGTTTTGTATCCTATGCAATGACACACCATACAAGACAGAGTGCTCTCGGTCTTCCGTTTATCGTTGAAAAGGAATTCGGTGGTACAACTTACAGTGTTTCTGAATATACGATGAGTGAAATCATCGCCAGCATCTATGAAGAGATGGAAACAAGCGGCAAGAAAGAGGGAATTCTTTTCTTAGATGAAATCAACTGTGTATCGGAAACCCTGGCACCGTCCATGTTGCAGTTTTTACAGTATAAGACATTCGGCAGACACAGAGTTCCGGAAGGATGGATTATTGTCACTGCCGGTAACCCGGCTGGATACAATGACGCCGTACGTGAATTTGACATTGCGATGTTGGACAGATTGAAGAAGCTGGAAGTGGAACCGGATTATGAAGTCTGGAAGAAGTTCGCTGTCGTCTCGGAAGTCCATCCGGTTGTATTGTCCTATCTCGATATCAAACCGCATTATTTCTATCGCGTCACCACAACCATTGACGGTAAGAGTTTTGTGACAGCACGTGCCTGGGATGATTTAAGCCAGATGATTTCTTTATTTGAAGAGAATCACCTGATTGTCGATTACAACCTGATTGCACAATACATTCAGGATGAAGAGATCGCAAAGGATTTTTCCAACTATTATGATTTGTATCGTAAGTATAGATCCGATTATAAGGTAGATCAGATCCTGAATGGTACTGCACCTGCTTCAATTATTGAGCGTGCGAAAAACGCAAGCTTTGATGAAAGGCTGTCTTTGATCTCTCTGTTACTTTCCTCTATGGATGACAGACTCACAAAGACAATGTTGAAGGAAGATGCATTAAGAGTCGTTATGCATGAGATTAAGGCCATGCATGACTACGAAAAAGAAATCGATGAGATCATTCCTTTCTACCAGCAGAAGACAGAAGAGACGGATACGAAGGCACATATCGAAGTATCCTATGCGGTAAA
>JAFYCG010000174.1 GCA_017539825.1 Solobacterium sp.
CAGCAGCTGGCAGGGCAGGATTACCTGGGTGGATGAAGATAAGACTGTCTATTTCAGATCCGTATGGGAGATGATGAAGCTGATTGACAGTGCTGTTGAAACATATACAAAAGACGATGATGATGAGCCAAGCTGGTAAAGCTTAGCTGTCTTAATTCATCAATTGTTTTCATCATGGAAAAAAGGATGAAATCCGTTTGTGAAAAAGAAATAACGGAAGCCTGTTTTGTTGCGGGCTTCTTTTTGATTTACAGGAATCCATTTGCAAATGACTTCCAATCGATGAGGAAAGTGTTATACTGACATTTGGCATTTACAGGGGGTGTCGTATGAAGACAAGGAGCAATGATCTGTTGCATGGTGTGATCTGGAAACAATTGATGCTTTTTTTTGTTCCGATTATGTTCGGGTCCATCTTTCAACAGCTTTATAATACAGTGGATGCGATGGTTGTCGGTAACTTTGTCGGCAAGGAAGCTTTAGGTGCAGTAGGCGGATCAACCGGTACGATTATTAATCTTCTGGTAGGTTTTGTGGTAGGTCTTTCATCAGGAGCAACAGTAATCATTGCTCAGTATTACGGCAAACAAGAGGCTGAAGGCGTAAAAAAAGGCGTTTATTCCGGCATGTTTCTGGCCGTTCTTCTGGGCTTGATCCTGGCGGTTTCCGGCATTGCTTTAGCACCATGGATATTGCGTATTCTGAATGTGCCGAAGGATATCTATCCGTATTCTTTAACCTATTTACGAATCTATCTGATCGGACTTGTTCCGGCCATGATCTATAACACCGGTGCAGGAATATTACGTGCGATCGGCGATTCCAAAAGACCTCTGTATTTTCTGATTGCGGCATGTATCACCAATATCATTCTGGATGTATTGTTTGTGGCGGTTTTTGGCTGGGGTGTTATCGGCGTCGGTGTAGCTACAACAATCTCACAGCTGATCAGCTGTATGCTGACATTGTATACGTTAAAACATACTGATGATATCTATCAGTTTAATCTGAAAGAGCTGCATTACGATAAAGCGGTATTGAAAGAAATCATAACAATCGGTTTGCCTACCGGTATCCAGTCTTCGTTATACAGCGTAGCGAATCTGTTTATTCAGGCAAGTGTCAACAGTTACGGAACGGATGTTGTTGCGGCATATACGGCTTTCGGGAAAATCGATGCGATCTTCTGGAATACTTCCGGTGCTTTAGGAGCATCTGTATTGACATTTGTCGGACAGAATTTCGGTGCCGGAAAAATGGACAGGGTCAGAAAGTGCATGAAGGATGCCATCATCATGTATGCGGCAGGAGCAATTGCGATCAGCAGTATATGTTATTTCGGCGGAGATTTTTTCTATCGTCTGTTTACACCGGATGCGGCGGTCATAAAAAGCGGACTGGAGATATTAAGGTTCCTTTGCCCGTTCTGGGTAACGTTCTGCTTCACAGAGGTATTCTCTATGAGTATGAGAGCCTGCGGCGATTCACTTGTACCTATGCTTATGACAGCCTGCGGTATTGGTGCTTTGCGTATCATCTGGATTGTCTTCTTTCCGGGAAGCACTATTTTTCATACACTTCTGTGTTATCCGGTCTCCTGGATCGTTACAAGCCTGTTGTACTTAGGATATTATTTCCAGGGCGGATGGTTAAAACGCTCCCTGAAACAGCGTGAAAAGATAATGCAGGCAAATGCATAAGGATGACAAATGAAAGACCAGTATCAAAGTACCATTTATGCCTGTTATCTCGGTTATATAACACAGGCAATTGTCAATAATCTTGCACCGTTATTATTTGTGTTGTTCATCGATCGTTTTTCACTGTCCTTAGGAACAATCACACTGTTAACGACATTTAATTTCTTTACCCAGCTTTGTGTCGATATTCTGAGTGCGAAGTTTGTGGACAGAATCGGTTATCGTGTTTGTGCGGTGGCTGCTCATGTGTTCTGCAGTCTCGGGTTATTGTGTTTGGCGGTATTGCCCGGTTTATTTCAAAATGCGTTTATCGGTCTGTTGATCTCCTGTATTTTGTATGCAATCGGAGGCGGTTTAATCGAAGTGATTATCAGTCCGATTGTTGAGGCATGTCCGAGTGAACATAAAGCTTCGGCAATGAGTCTTCTGCATTCGTTTTACTGCTGGGGATCGGTATCTGTCATCCTGATTTCAACATTGGTGTTGAAGATGATCGGTCATACACACTGGCAGATTCTGCCTGTGATATGGGCATGTATCCCGTTTTTCAATGCGATCTGGTTTACGAAAGTTCCGATTCTTACCCTTGTCAGCAAAGAGGAAGGCATGTCGATCAAAGAACTGTTATCTTCAAAGCTGTTCTGGTTATTCTTCTTTGCAATGATTGCTTCCGGAGCCAGTGAATTATCAATGTCACAATGGGCTTCCGCCTTTGCGGAAAAGGGTTTGCATGTTTCCAAGACAATGGGTGATATCTGCGGTCCGTGCTTCTTTGCGGTATTGATGGGATTGAGCAGAGTGTTCTATGGAAAAAACGGCGAAAAGATCAATCTGATGAAGTTTATCCAATACAGCAGTCTTTTATGCGTAGGCTCTTATCTGCTTTGTGTTTTCTCTCCGTCTCCGTTGTTTTCGCTGTTAGGATGCGGATTATGCGGTTTATCCGTCGGTATTATGTGGCCCGGTGTCTTCTCCCTTGCTGCATCAAAGATGCCGAAAGGCGGAACGGCGATGTTTGCGTTATTAGCTCTGGCAGGGGATGTAGGATGTACATGCGGACCGACACTGGTAGGAAGAGTGGCAGATTTATTTCAGGACAATTTAAAAACCGGATTCTTATTTGCAATGTGTTTTCCGGTGGTATTGTATATTTGCATCATAATACTGAAAAAAGCATATCGTTAGAAAGAGGTAAAAAAACCTCTTTTTTTAGAGAGGTTTTGGTTCGGGAATCGGTCCTTTCAGCATATGCGGAACATAACAGCTTTCAAGGCATTCCATATCTTCTTTTGTCAGATTGATTTCAAGGGCATCCAAGGCAGCATCGAAATGGGATTTTTTTGTTGCCCCGATCAAAGGTGCGGTAACACCCTTGGAAAATAACCAGGCAAGAGCAATTGCACTCATGGAGACGCTATATTTTTCCGCTGTCAATGCAACTTTTTCAACGACTTTCAAGTCTGCTTCTTTGGAAGCATCATATCTTCTTTTGACAATCGCATCTTTTTCACTGCGTTCGCTGGATGTATTCCATTGCTTTCTGGCAAGATGCCCACCGGCTAAAGGAGAATAAGGAATTAAGGATAATCCGTATTGTCTGCAGACCGGAATCAGTTCTCTTTCATCTTCTCTATACAGAAGATTGTAGTGATTCTGCATTGTGGAAAATGGTGTCCAGTTATGATTTTCCATTGCGATCAGCATGTTGTGTAACTGATAGCCAAACATCGAGGAAGCACCCAGAGCTCTTACTTTTCCTTTTTTGACAAGACTGTCCAGTGTTTCCAGGGTCTCTTCAATCGGGGTAGTGTAATCGAAACGATGAATCTGATAGAGGTCAAGGTAATCCGTTTGTAATCTTTCCAGGGAACCGTCAATCTCTCTTTCAATCGCTTCTTTGGAAAGATGTCCCTCATTAAAGTAAACCTTTGAGGCAATCACGATTCTGTCTCTTGGTATTTGCAGGTTTTTCAATGATTTGCCGATAAAACTTTCACTTGTTCCGTTTGCGTATTGATTGGCGGTATCGATGAAATTGATGCCGAGATCATATGCGTGGGCAATGATTTCCTGTGTATCGTTTTCATTCAGTGTCCATTGTGGAGAATCGGGCTGCCTTTCTCCGAATGACATGCCGCCGATACAGAATGCGGATACGGTTATGTCTGTATTTCCGAGTTTACGATATTTCATTTTTTTCTGTCCATCCTTTGATAGACCATTTCGATGCCGTCACTGTCATCATTTAACAGCCTTTTCACTCTGCTGATTGTGGCTGTTGATGCACCGGTATCTTTGGAAACCTCCTGATAGGTTTCTCCTCTCATGAGACGGATCGCAACATCAAAGCGCTGTGAGAATGCCAGAAGTTCATTCGGTGTGCAGATATCTTTGAAAAATGCATAACATTCCTCTTCATTCTCCAGTTTCAAAATCGCTTGAAAGAGTTGCTTCACAGCATCGGTGTCAATTGTGTTTTTCATGGTGTTTTACCTCAAAGAAATTTTAACACTCTAAATCGCTAAAAACAACTTGCATTTTAAAGATTGCTCCGTTATACTTTATTAGGCTAAAGCATTAAAGCGTTAAAGTTTTAGCTGAATGAGGAGATAGATTATGTTTATTAAAATCGCATTGCTGGTAGTATTTTTCGGCGTCATGCTGTTCATCGGTTTTAAATGCCGCAGTCAGTCAATGGATGTCAACGGATTCGTATTAGGGGGAAGATCCGTAGGACCATGGGTTACTGCTTTCGCATACGGAACATCGTATTTTTCAGCGGTTATCTTTGTCGGATACGCAGGACAGTTCGGATGGAAATACGGCATTGCTACAACATGGGTAGGAATCGGAAATGCATTGCTTGGTTCCCTGTTAGCCTGGGTAGTATTGGGCAGAAGAACCAGAATTATGACCCAGCATCTCGATTCGGCAACCATGCCGCAGTTCTTTGAAGCAAGATTCGGCAGTACGGCTTTGAAAATTGCTGCTTCGATCATTACATTCATCTTTTTAATTCCGTATACAGCTTCGTTATATAACGGTTTATCCAGACTCTTCGGTATGGCTTTCAGTATCGATTACTCCATCTGTGTTATCGTTATGGCTGTTTTGACAGGAATTTATGTAATTGCCGGCGGTTACATGGCTACTGCCATCAATGACTTTATTCAGGGTATTATCATGCTGGTAGGTATTGTTGCGGTAATAGGCGCAGTATTAAACAGCCAGGGTGGATTTATGGCAGCTTTGGACGGATTAGCACAGATCACAGATGAAACCGTTACAACCACACCGGGTATCTTTGCATCCTTCTTCGGACCTGATCCTCTCAACCTTCTGGGCGTTGTCATCCTGACATCTCTTGGTACATGGGGCTTGCCGCAGATGGTACAGAAGTTCTATGCAATCAAGAGTGAAAAATCCATTTCAACCGGTACGATTGTTTCAACATTCTTTGCGGTTGTTGTGGCAGGAGGATGTTACTTCCTCGGTGGCTTTGGCAGATTGTTCTCTTCCCAGATTGATATTGCCGCAAACGGATATGACAGCATTATTCCGACCATGTTATCGGGATTACCGGACTTCCTGATTGCGATCGTTGTCATTCTTGTTCTTTCCGCTTCTATGTCAACTTTATCATCTCTTGTTCTGACTTCCAGTTCCACTATGACATTGGATCTTTTGAAAAAGCATGTGATTAAGGACATGGATGAAAAGAAACAGGTATTGATCATGAGATTGCTGATTGTTGTATTTATTGCGATTTCGGTTGTGATTGCAATCATTCAGTACAAATCCAATATTACATTTATTGCCCAGTTAATGGGTGTATCATGGGGTGCTTTGGCAGGTGCATTCCTGGCACCGTTCCTCTATGGTCTCTATTGGAAAGGGGCTTCAAAAGCAGGCGTATGGTGCAGCTTCCTGTTCTCAACCGTTGTCATGTTAGCGAACATGATTGTCAGGCCGATGTTCCCTGCATTATTGCAATCCCCGATTAATGCCGGTGCATTCTGCATGATTGCCGGATTGATCATCGTTCCGGTTGTTTCGATGTTTACACCGAAACCGGACAAAGAGATTGTGGAAGGTTCGTTTGCATGTTATAGTGAGAAAGTTCTTGTTCCGCAGAGCAGCCAGTTAGGAGAAAAGGAAAACTAATCGATGGTTATTGATATTCATACACATACATTCCCGGATAAACTTGCCGAAAAAACCGTCTATAGACTTGGTGATATTGCCCATATTGTCCCACAGACAGATGCGACAAATACACAGCTGATCGCTTCGATGAAAGAGGCAGGCATAGACAGATCAGTCATTCTTCCGGTAGCGACAAATGTCAGACAGGTTGAAAAGATCAATCTTTCCGCAATCCGGATCAACGAATCGTATTCTGAAACGGGCATATTCTCCTTGGGAGCTATGCATCCTGCTTATGAGAAGTATGAGGACGAGCTGGAAAAGATTAAGGCAGCAGGTTTAAAAGGAATTAAACTGCATCCTGTTTATCAGGGTATGGATATCGATGATCCCCAATGCATTAAGCTGTTAAAGAAAGCAAGAGATCTGGATCTGGTTGTGGTGACACATGCCGGAGAGGATATCGGTTTTCCGGGAGTGCATCATTGTTCTCCGCAGATGTGCAGAAATGTTATGGATCAGATTCCCGATCTGAAAATCGTGTTGGCGCATATGGGCGGGTGGAATCAATGGCAGGAAGCAATTGAATATCTGTTGGATACGAATGCGTATCTGGATACAGCCTTCTCTGTCTATCCTGTACATATGTATAAAGATTCCTATTTTACCGATCATCATTTCCGTATGATGGAGAAGGAGGAATTCCTGGATATGATTCATCGGTTCGGAGCAGACCGCATCCTGTTTGGGACGGATTGTCCATGGGCAAACCAGAAGGAGTACATGGATCTGATCAGAGATCTTCCTTTGTCCAAAGAAGAAAAAGATAAAATACTCGGTGAAAATGCCAAACTGCTTTTCAAGCTTGTCTGAATTTCTACAGACAGGCTTTTTCTTCCTATGGTATAATGTTATCGTCTAAGGAAGAGCGATATGAGCAATACAATACTTATTGACGGAATGATATACAGCGGTAGCATTCTGATGGTCTATAATATCATTCAGTATTACAAGTTCATCGTATATACCAGACAAAGAGGTGTAAATGAGCAGGATGTTTTTTTCCTGTGGACACCGTTCTTTCTTCTGGTTCTCTTTCTTGTGGGATACATCGGGATTGCCATGTTCGGCAATCCGGACTACCTTGTGGCAGGAATATTGCTGGGCGGAAGTATATTTGTTTTCCTGATTCTGCGCATTATCCGTCAGATTGCGGAAAAGATAGCCCAGAATGAGGAATTAAAGTCAGCCTTGCATACTGCAGAAAAGGCAAATGCGGCAAAGACGACTTTTCTTTCCAACATGTCCCATGATATCCGCACACCTCTGAATGCCATTCTGGGATATACCCATCTTTCCAAGAAAGAGGATATTACCCTCGGGGAAATGAAGGAGAATATGAAGCGGATTGAGCATTCCGGATACCATCTTCTAGCATTGATCAATGATGTTCTGGAAATGAGCAGAATTGAAAGTGGAAAGATGGAACTGCTCGAAACAAAAACCGATCTGATGAAAGTGATGAAGGAGACGAAAGACTTATTTGCCAATCAGATGGGGCAGAAGAATATCCGTTTCGAAGTCACAACAGAGATTCAGGAAAAACTGGTTTATTGTGACAGAAACCGTATAGACCGTATTCTTCTGAATCTCATCAGCAATGCATTCAAGTTCACTCCGGAAGGCGGGGAAGTCAATGTTCTTTTGAAACAGACGGGAAAAAAGGACGATACAGCATCGTATGATCTTTTAGTCAGAGATAACGGCATCGGCATGAATTCTGCTTTTGTGGAACATCTGTTTACTCCGTTTGAAAGGGAAAGGACATCTACCGTCAGCCGCATACAGGGTACAGGCCTTGGCTTGAGCATTACCAAAAGCATAGTATCCCTGATGGGAGGATCCATTGATGTCCATACGGAAGAAGGTCATGGCACGGAATTCCTGGTTCATCTGACATTCCGCTTATATGAAAATCAGAATGAGGAGATCAAAGAGGACACAGATGCCACTATATATGATTTTACAGGGACGAAGATACTGCTTGTTGAAGATATAGCCGTCAATCGGGAGATCGCCAGTGCCATATTGATGCATCTGGGAATGGCTGTAGAAACTGCAGAAAACGGATTACAGGCTGTTGAAAAACTGAAACAGTCTGCTGCAGGAGAATATCAGGCGGTTCTGATGGATATACAGATGCCTGTCATGGACGGATATGAAGCGGCAAGAGCCATTCGTGCGCTGGATGATCCGGTTGTAAAACGCATTCCGATTCTTGCATTAACAGCCAATGCCTTTGCGGAAGACAGGCAGAAAGCTTTTGAGGCAGGTATGAACGGGCATGTTTCCAAACCGATCAATCCCGATGAACTTGCCGATTCGCTGGCTTGTGTTTTGGAAGAAGACAATTAGAAAAGAGGATAATTATGTCTGAAATCGTATATGATAAAAAAGTTACCGTAAGAGAAATTATGGAGTTTTTCTCATTGGAACAGCTGACAGGAAATAAATCTTCACTGGATCGCTGGACGGTTGTACCGGATATCAACCGTCCCGGATTTGAATTGTGCGGCTTTTTCAAACCGACAGAACCGAGAAGAATCGTCGTGATCGGTAATAAGGAAGCACAGTTTATTCAGCAGATGAGTGAAAAGGATCAGAGGGAAAGATATCCGATGCTGACAGATGGTCTTACACCGTGTATCATCATCACCAAAAACAATGCTCTTCCTCCGATTTTGAAAGAAATAGCGGATGCAAACAACTTTCCGGTTCTTCGTACATCCATGGAAACATTCCGCCTGGTGACGGATATTATTACCTATCTCGATGAGCGCCTTGCTCCTGAAGCAACTTTGTCCGGTGTTCTGATGAATGTATATGGCAGCGGCGTTCTTCTGACAGGGGAGAGCGGCATGGGCAAATCCGAAACTGCACTTGACCTGATCCGTGACCATCAGGTGCTGATCGCTGATGATCGTGTGGATGTTCAGCATATTCACAACAAGGTCATCGGACATGCTCCGGATATTATCAAGGGATTGCTGGAAATCCGCGGTATCGGCATTATTGATGTGGAAAAGATGTTCGGTGCTTCTGCACTCGGTGACAATGTGGAAATCGAACTGGTCATCAAGCTTGTTCCTTACGAAAAAAATGCGGAATACAACCGCATCGGTGATGAAACCATGCGCTATACAAAGATTCTTGATGTTCTTATACCGACATTTGTGATTCCGATTACCGCCGGCAGAAATGTATCTGTTCTGGTAGAATCTGCGGTAACAAATTTCCGTTTGCAGAAAGCCGGCTTCAGCAGTTCCGAGGAAATACGGAATCGTTTCAAGGATTATGCAGGTGAGTAAAATGTTTCGGACAGTCTTATTTGATCTTGACGGAACATTGATGGACAGCCACCGCATGGTGATCCGCTGTTATGCACATCTGTTTGAAAAATACGGGGATCCGAAAGATTTTACGGAAGAGATACAGAATGAAGTGTTCGGGCCGCCTTTACATGTCGAAATGGTAAAGCTTTTCCCTGATATGGATCCGGATTTCATGGTACAGGAATACCGGACATTTCAGAAATCACAGACATGGGATGATGTGATGAAACTGTTTCCCCATGCCATAGAGACATTATCCTTTCTGCAGAAGGAAAACTGTGTCATGGGCATTGTTTCCTCCCGCCTCAGCACATCCTGCAACGACTGGCTTGAAAAACTGGGGATTGCATCCTATTTTTCCATCGTATTGGGAAGAGATCAGTTTGCAAAGGCAAAACCGGAACCTGATGGCATACTTGATGCATGCAGACTTCTTCAGGCAGATCCTGATCACTGCATGTATGTAGGGGATAATGCATCGGATGTCATTGCGGCACAAAGGGCAGGTGTATATTCTGTAGGTTTTATCTCGGAGGAATCCACAAAAGAAGATATTCTGCAATCGGGTCCGGATGCATGTATTTACGACCTGATCGAATTGATTGATATTGTGAAAGGAAGATAAGATGAATATTCAGAAAGATTATGAAGCAATTATCCGGTGGAAGAAGCAGGAGCATCACATCAACGGCTGGAATGTTTTGGATGTGATTTGCGAAGATCTGCTGGAGGAAACGGAAACAAATAATACCAAAGCCTGTATTGAAGCCATGAAAGGCTGTATGCTGGAGGGAGATCAGTTTCTGACACAGGATCAGCATACAAAGAAATTTGCGGTCAGATATTATTGCGACAATCTGAGTGAAAGCAGAAGAAAGATGTTCGGGTGAGATATGTTTTACTGGGGTAATTCCGTTTCCAGCATGCAGACCGAAGGCGGCTGGAATGAAGGAGGGAAATCACTATCGGTATACGATATTGTGGAACCGGGAGAAAACAGAAGCGACTGGCATTTTGCCAATGACAATTACCATCATTATGAAGAAGACCTGGATCTCATGAAGGATCTGGGAATGAATATGTATCGTATTCAGATTTCCTGGTCCAGATGTGTTAAAGACGGTGATGGCGAATGGAATGAAGAAGGCTTGCAATACTATGACAGGCTGATCGATGCCATGATCGAAAGAGGCCTTGAGCCGATGATATGCTTATATCACTTTGACATGCCTCTGTCTCTTGCTGAAAAATATAACGGCTTCTTATCCAAATATGTCGTTGATGCATTTGTCCGTTTCGGCAAAGGGATCATGGACCGTTTTGCCCAAAAGGTGAAATACTGGCTTACCTTTAATGAGCAGAATCTGTATTGGCAGCCTGCCATTGCCTTCCGTATTGCCGGATATCTGCAGGGTGAAAAGACTGTGGATGAATTATATCAGATCGGTCATAACGTCATGGTTTCACACGTCAGGCTTGTACAGTATCTTCATGAAACAACCGATGCCCATATCGGAGGCATGCTTGCCTACAGTGAGGTATATCCTGCAACATGCAAACCGGAAGATATTCAGGCGGCAAGGAAATGGGACACCTTCTGCAACAGAACACTGCTGGATGTTTTCGCAAAAGGGGAATATTCCCGTGAGATGATGCGGTGGGTAAAGACCCATAACATCGACATGAAAGCTACGGAAGAAGAGCTGGCTCTGTTTAAGAACCATCATGAGGATTATCTTGCCTTCAGCTATTATTCATCCAGTACTCTCGATGCTTCTTCGATTCCCGAGGATACAACTCCGAATTACTACATGATGTATGGCAAAAAAGATAATCCTTATCTGCAGACTACAGAGTGGAACTGGCAGATTGATCCGCTGGGATTCAGGGATGTTTTAAACAAGATTTACCAGAATTACCATCTTCCTGTCTTCCCGATTGAAAACGGCATCGGCGTACAGGAAGAATGGGACGGCATTCATGAAATAGAGGATGATTATCGTATTGATTATCATAAAAACCATATCAAAGCCATGAAAGATGCAATGGAAACCGATGGTGTAGAAGTGCTTGGCTATCTTGGCTGGGGATTGATTGATATCCTGAGTTCACAAGGAGATATGCGCAAGCGTTACGGTGTGGTTTATGTCAATCGTACAAATCACGATTTAAGAGATATGAAAAGAGTGCCGAAAAAGAGTTACCACTGGCTGAAAAAAGTCATTGCTTCAAACGGCGAAATACTGTAAGACAACCGGAAACGGTTGTCTTTTTTCAAAATAAATGACTTATTTCATAAGACAAAAAGACAGGCGGATAGTATAATTGAGACAGGAGAAAGATGAATTATGGAAGCAGATGTTAAAAAACAGTTTATTGAATGGATTTTAAAGGATGCCAACATCAAAGAAAAAGTGTCCTATTTTGAGGAACCGCATGAGTATATTCAGATTGAGGGTGAGTATGCCAATGCAATTGTTGACTTTTATCAGGCACAATTTCTTCTGACAGAACTCACAATTACAGATAAAAAGAATGATGCAATATTGTTTTATCTGCATTTTGAACTGACGGATCTTGAACATGCAAAGAATCTGTTCCGCGAGATGATGGAATGCTTTGACAAGCAGAAATCCTCGGAAAAGATCCGTATCATGATCTGCTGTTCCAGCGCTCTGACTTCGTCTTTTTTTACAACCAGGATCAGGGAAATATCCGACTACATCAATAAAGACTATGAGTTTGAAGCTGTTTCATACAATCTTCTGTTTGAGAAAGGATTTGACAGCGATATCGTTCTTCTTGCTCCGCAAATCGCCTTTCATCTGAAGGAAGTCAAAGCGGTATTAAAAAATGCCATCGTCCTGAAAATACCGGTCAATGTTTTTGCGACATATGACTGCCATGCATTGATCGATATGGTAGACAAAGTTCTCACCTCAAAGAAAACAGGTATTGCCCAGGAGATCAGACCGAGCGAATCCATCAAGCTTCTCAATGACATCAATCTTCTGGTAATCATTGTCATCTGTGAGTACAACTCCAAAAGAATCATGTACCGCATGTATGAAAGAGGGGAAGTTGTCCGGGAGAATACCATCCTGAAACAAAAATACTATATATCCGACCTGGAGGATCTGATCGATGTTCTTTCATCCGTACACAGAATTGACCATGTCAGCATCTGTACGCCGGGTGTCATCGATAACGGACGTCTGACATTCAAGGAATCACAGATTTATGATGTGGATGTTAAAAGCAGAATCGAACAGAAATACCATGTAACCTGCTCTCTTGTAAATGATGCAAATGCAATGGCAGTAGGGTATTACGGCATGAATGAAAAATACAAATGCTTAAGCTTCTATTTCCACCCCAGAGCAGGAAGATTTGCCGGCATCGGTAATGTCATCAACGGACGTCTGCACACCGGAAGAAACAACCTTGCCGGTGAAATGCAGTATCTGGTCAATTCCCTGCGTTTCTCGGATGATCCGCAATCCCTTGCATTGACACCTGAGGGAATGCTGGAACTGCTTGCACAATATATGACAGCTGTGATCAGCTGTATTGATCCGCAGGCAATTGTGATTTATTGTGATATGCTGGCGGATGTTGAACAGCTCAAAAAGAGACTTTCCAAAACCTTCCGGGCTGAGTTTATTCCCGATCTGATCAAAGTGGATGATGTTGTAGAGTATATGTTCTACGGCGGCGCTTTAGTGGGAATTGAAGCATAATAAAAAATAAGGGTTGCCTGATTTCTTTCATTCCTGATCTTCCAGATGTTTTTCATCAATCTGCAGAAGTGTTTTCTGCAGATAACGCTCAGCCACCCATTTGGCCATCGGCAGATTCTGATCAAGATAGTTTCCGCACTCCTCTGCTTTTGCCCCGGGAATATCGCCTTCAAAATCTTTTATGAATACAAACAACTCCGTGACAAGACTGACAATGTCCTTTGAAGAAAGATCTCCTTCCAGCAGCAGATAAAAGCCTGTACGGCAGCCCATCGGACCGAAATAAACAGTTCTGTCTTTCCAGAGCGGATGATTCCGCAGAAAAGTTGCACCGAGATGTTCGATTGTGTGGGTTTCTGCCGTATTTAAAACAGGCTCTTTGTTCGGTGTGGTCAGACGAAGATCAAATGTTGTGATAACGGTATCTTTGAATCTGTCCTTGCGTGAGACATAAATTCCGGGTTCCAGTACAAGATGGTTGACGGTAAAGCTCGCTATTTTTTCCATAATTCTTTCTCTCCGGTTAAAGTATACAGGAAAAAAGAGGAATTGTTCCATAAATCTGATTGTGTTTATGATTTGTTGTGATATAATACTTAAGCAAAAAAGCGAAAGGAGTATCTGATGCTTGACGCATTGTTAATGATTGTATCGGCAGCCTTGATTATTTTATCCTTGTTGCAGAGTGGAAAATCTGATGGTATTTCAGGTGCATTTACCGGAAACGGCGGATTGAACTTATTTGCCAACGCTAAGGAAAGAGGATCTGAAAAAGTGATCTCAAATATGACATTGGTGCTTGGAATTGTATTCTTTGCATTGGTGATTTTAATCAGGATCGTTTAATTGTAGCCGGTATAGACCGGTTTTTCATTTGGAGAAGAATATGCAGGAACTGAAAGAGAACATTCTATCATATCTGGACAGCCAGAAACTGAAGAATAAAAGAAAAAAAGATGATATTTACAAAGCACTCGGCTTACAGACGACAAGCGATTTTGTCATGCTGGAGAAGGCTTTGGATGAACTGGAGAAAGATCTGCTGGTAGTCAGAGGACTGGAGAATATTTATTCCACCCGCGTACAGGCAGGTTATCTGGAAGGCAAACTTTCCATCAATGCAAGAGGAATCGGATTTGTTGATTTTGAAGATCAGGATTCTGTCCGTATTGAACCGGAAGACCAGATGGATGCCCTGGATGGGGATACGGTTCTTGTGGATACACGCAAGGGAATTGTATTGCAGATCCTGGACCATGAGAAGAAATTTGTTGTAGGAACATATGTCAAGGAAAGGGACAAGATCCGCCTTGTTCTGGATGATGAGAAGCTGAAAGACCGTTCTCTGGGTTTTCAGGGACAGCGTTTTAAGGCAGTTGAAGGTCTGAAGGTTTTGTGCAAGATTGAATCTTACGGTAAAAAACTCATTGTCAGCATTGACAGGGTCATCGGACATAAGGATGATCCGGGTGTTGATATTTTGGGAATCCTTCTGGGAAGAGACATTGATCCGGAGTTCTGTGATGAGGCCAATATTCAGGCGGAAGACATGCAGGATTCTGTCAGCGATGAAGAAAAAGAAGGACGCACAGACCTTACGGGAGAAAACATTATCACCATTGACGGAGATACATCCAAGGATTTTGATGATGCGGTAGGATGCTACAGAACGGAAGACGGTTATGTTCTCAAAGTCAGTATTGCCGATGTATCACACTATATTACCGAAGACAGTCCGCTGGATCTTGAAGCAAGAAAAAGAGGCTGTTCCACATATGCATTGAACACGGTTGTGCCGATGCTTCCGCATATTATCAGTAACGGTATATGCAGCCTGAATCCGGAAGTGGAAAGACTGACAATCACATGTGAAATGAATGTCAGCAAAGAGGGTGAAATCAAGGATTATAAAATCTATCCGAGCTTCATCTGTTCCAAAGCGCGCATGACGTATCATGATGTAAATGAGATTCTGGACGGGGATGAATACCTGATGGAAAAGTATGCATTCCTGGGCACATTGTTTGATGATCTTTGTGATTGTGCTGATGCAATCCGCAAGAAGAGAACCAAAAAGGGTGCAATTGATTTTGCAAGTTCGGAATCTGAAATTGAACTGGATGCATTCGGAAAACCATTGGATGTACATGCAAGAGAGCTTGGCCATGCAGAAGAGATTATCGAAGACTGTATGATTGCTGCAAATGTATGTGTTGCCAATTTCCTGAAATGGCAGGAAATTCCGGCTATTTACCGTATACATGAAGCACCAAAGAGAAAGAAGATGAAGGAATTTGTCACACTTTCTGAATTCATGGGACATAAATATGTTCTGGCACAGGGACCGGTACATGCTACAGAGATTCAAAACTATCTCAACTCCGTGAAGGCGGAAGAATCCTATCCGATTATCAGCACAATGCTGCTGAGATGCATGCAGAAGGCTAAATATTCTTCCCGCTGTACAGGACATTTCGGTCTTGGAGAGGAAGAGTATCTTCACTTTACTTCACCGATCAGAAGATATCCTGACCTGATCGTACACCGCATGCTGAGAAAATACAGCTTTGAAGGATGTGATAATCTTGAAGAAAGAGCTGTTGATGAGCAGAAGTGCAGCGAATATGCGGAAAGCTCTTCCATCCGTGAAAGAGAGTCACAGGATGCTGAATATGCCTGTGAAGATTACAAGAAAGCACAGTTCATGGAAGAACATATCGGGGAAGAATATGAAGGCATTATTACCAGTGTCACTTCCTTCGGTTTCTTTGTGGAACTTCCTAATACGATTGAAGGACTCGTCAGAGTGCATTCTCTGGATGATGATTTCTACAATTATGATGACGAACTGATGCAGTTTACCGGTGAGGCAACCGGCAATGTTTATAAGATCGGCCAGAAGGTAAAGATTACGGTTCTTTCTGCAGATTCTGCTAAAGGTACAGTCGATTTTACAATCGGGCAAAAGGTGATGAAGCCAAGAACAAACCGTGAGCACAGAACCTTTGAAAGAGAAAAGAGGGACCGTCAGTTCAGCAAAGACCGCAAGCCGGAAAGAAAGCGTCCTTTCAACAGGGACAGAAATTCCGACAGGGGACATCCTGCCAACAGAGACCGCCGGTCTGATAAAGGTAGAAGAAATGAAAGACAAGGA
Source organism: Solobacterium sp. (assembly GCA_017539825.1). Classification (GTDB taxonomy): domain Bacteria; phylum Bacillota_I; class Bacilli_A; order Erysipelotrichales; family Erysipelotrichaceae; genus Bulleidia. Next base: position 16,133 of record JAFYCG010000174.1, read on the forward strand.
AAAAACAGTCGTTTTCAATCGCCGCGCAACTCATGATTATTTTCTGGAAGAGAAATATGAATGCGGTCTTGTTCTGACCGGAACGGAGATCAAATCAATCCGTGACGGAAGGGTACAATTCAAGGATTCTTACATCTCCATTATCAAAGGAGAAGCATGGATCAAAGGCATGCATATTTCCCCATACCGTTTTGGCAATATCTTCAATGTTGATGAAGAAAGAGACCGCAAACTGCTGATGCATAAATATGAAATCCGCAAGATTTATCAGAAGGTAAAAACCAAAGGTTATACGCTTGTTCCTGTCAGAATGTATCTGAAAAACGGAAAAGCAAAACTGGAGATTGCCCTGGCAAAAGGAAAGAATCTTTATGATAAGCGTGAAACTTCCAAACTGAGAGATGCCAAACGTGAAATGGCAAAAGCCATAAAGTACAAAGGATAAGCACAGACAATCTGTGCTTTTTTTACAAATCATCTGGGAATTCTGCTATACTTTACAGGTATGAAAACCGTAATACAAAGAGTGAGTGAAGCTTCCGTCACAATCGAAGGAGAAGTGAAGGGAAGCATACAACAGGGATATCTGATACTGGTTGGTATTTCTGATGAAGATGATGAAACCGTTGTAAAGAAGATGGCGGACAAAATCCGCAAGCTGCGGATCTTTGAAGATGAAAACGGAAAGATGAATCTGTCAATTGAACAGATCGGCGGTGCAATTCTTTCCATTTCACAGTTTACCCTGTATGCGGATTGCCGCAAGGGAAACCGGCCGGGTTTTGATAAAGCAGGAAAACCGGCACATGCGGAAAAATTATACCTGTATTTCAATCAGGTGCTGAGGGATATGGGTCTTACCGTGGAGGAAGGCATCTTCGGAGCCGAGATGAAAGTCAGGCTTTTGAATGACGGACCGGTAACAATACTGCTTGATTCTCAGGAATTAAAGATGTAAGAGGATTGGTTATGATTCAGGAAGAATACGGACTGAACGACATTGTGGAAATGAAAAAGGAACATCCATGTCACAAATCCAAATACTGGAAGATTATCCGCATGGGTGCAGACATCAAAATCAAATGCCAGGGATGCGGTGCAGTTGTCATGTTTCCAAGGCATGAGTTTGAAAAAAAGTGTAAAAGGATGATCGAAAAAGCACCAAAAGAGACAGGAGAGGAATAAAGTATGGCTCTGACAGCAGGAATTGTGGGCTTGCCGAATGTCGGTAAATCCACTTTGTTTAACGCAATTACAAACAGCCAGGTACTGGCAGAAAACTATCCGTTTGCGACAATTCAGCCGAATGTAGGTGTTGTTGAAGTACCGGATGTCAGAATGGAAGAAATCGTAAAACTGTTCAACCCGAAAAGAACGATTTACACAACCTTTGAGTTTACCGATATTGCAGGTCTGGTCAAAGGGGCTTCCAAAGGGGAAGGACTGGGAAACCAGTTTCTCGCTAACATCCGTCAGACGGATGCGGTTGTGCATGTGGTAAGGTGTTTTGATGATGCAAATATCGAGCATGTAGAGGGATCTGTTGATCCTGTCAGGGATATTGAAGTCATCAATCTGGAACTCTGTATCGCTGACCTGGACACTGTTACCAATCGTATCGGCAGAGTGGAAAAGAAGGCAAAGACAAAAGACAAGGATGCGATGAGAGAATATGATGTTCTCATGAAATGCAAGGAAGCTCTTGAACAGGGAACTCCTGTACGCATGCTGGAAATGGATGACAATGAAAAAGCATTGATCAAAGGATATGGCTTGTTAACCGCAAAGCCGGTTATTTATGTGGCTAATATGAGTGATGAGGGAATTGCCGATCCGGAAAGTGTTTCTTATTATCAGGCAGTCAGGGAATTTGCGGAAAAGGAAAACAGTGAATGCATCGCTATCTGTGCAAAGATGGAAGAGGAATTATCCGGACTGGATAAAGAAGAAAAAAGAGCTTTTCTGGATGATCTGGGCATTCAGGAATCCGGTCTGGATCAGATTATTCAGGCAGCCTATCATCTGCTTGGCTTGCGCACATTCTTCACCGTTGGAGAACCGGAATGCAGAGCATGGACTTTTAAAAAGGGCATGAAAGCACCACAATGTGCAGGTGTCATTCACACCGATTTTGAAAAGGGTTTTATCCGTGCGGAAATCTATTCTTACGAAGATCTGATGGAATATAAAACAGAGCAGTCTTTGAAAGAACACGGAAAGATTCGTCTGGAAGGAAAAGAGTATCTCATGAAAGACGGAGATATCGTTTTTTTCCGATTCAATGTTTAAAATTTCTGTGAAAAATGCTGTGAACAAAGATCAAATTCTATACATATTTCTAAATGAGTGATAAAATAAAATCAGAAAAGTTTTGGAGGTATCGAAAATGAAACTTATTCTTGCAATCGTGTCAAATGATGATGCATCTGCTGTTACTTCTGCATTGACAAAAAATAATTTCTATATGACCCGTCTTGCAACAACAGGTGGATTCCTTAGAGCAGGTAATACAACAATTATCATTGGTACAGAGGATGAGCTGGTCGATAAATGTATCGAAGTAATCGGATCTGAGGCTAAACGCCGTACGGAAATGGTTCCTTCCACAGCCAGCTATGACATCGGTCGTTATGCTTCTTTCCCGGTTGAGGTTCAGATCGGCGGAGCAACAATCTTTGTCCTTGATGTTGAACAGTTCAAGAAGTTATAATTCAAATCAATAAAACACTTGCAAGGATGCTGAAATAAATGCATCCTTTTTTTAGTCGTGTTATGATAATGCGGTGAGGCAATGAAAATGAAAGAATTTGAAGCAATTTATGATAAAGATCCGTATGTAAAAACCTTTGAAGCAACCGTATTATCCTGTGAAAAAACAAAAAAAGGATATGAAGTGGAATTGAGTGATACCGCCTTTTATCCCGAAGGCGGAGGACAGCCGTATGATCAGGGAACAATCAACGGTTTATTTGTGGAGGAGGTACATAAAAGAGACGGCAGAATCCTCCATCTTCTGCATGAACCGATTGAAACCGGTATAACCGTAACCGGACAGATCGACTGGGAAAGGCGTTTTGATTTTATGCAGCAGCATTCCGGAGAGCATATGGTTTCCGGCATTATCCATGGAATGTTCGGCTATGAGAATGTCGGCTTTCATATGGGGAAGGTGATTCAGATCGATTTTGACGGACCTTTGACATGGGATGATGTGGAGATCATCGAACGCAAGGCAAACAAAGCCATAACCGATAATATCCGGGTAGAATATTTATATCCGGATGCAGATGAACTGGAACAGATGCCGTATCGTTCCAAAAAGGAACTGAGCGGAAAAGTAAGAGTCGTCCGCATTCAGGATATTGATTTATGTGCCTGCTGCGGAACCCATGTAGCCTATACAGGGGAAATCGGAATGGTTAAAATTCTTTCCTGTATCAAGCATAAGGAAGGCGTGAGGCTGGAGATGATAGCCGGACAGAAAGCATTCCTGTATATGCAGGAAATCTTCACCCAGAATCATGCAATTTCAGTGGCACTGAGTGCAAAAATGAATGAGACATTTGCGGCGGTTAACGGGTTGCAGAAAGCACTTGTAGAAAAGGACAGAATGATTTCTGTCCTCAACGAAAAATACATGAATTACAAGCTTGACATGTTCATGGAAAGCCAGAAATTATTGATGAGCTTTGAAGAAGAGATGGACCGCAATGCGATGCGCAAATTCGCAAATGCGCTTGTTCATGATAAATATGCCCATGTAGGTGCAGTTTTTTCCTCCCATGAAAATGAATATCAGTACGTTCTTGTCAGTGACGGTTTTGATCTGAGAAAAATCGTAAAACTGCTGAATCAGGCCTTAAACGGCAGGGGAGGAGGAAACAGTGAAATGATCCAGGGCTCCTTTCATTGCTCGCAGGATGCAATTGAAAAGATGATGTATGAGGTAGAAAAGATGATCTGAACATATTTCAGACCATCTTTTTATTGTTTTCCGACTTCTTTGGTGTACAATAATACCATTCGCAAGGGGAAAGAATGAAAAGATTTACAGCAGAAGACATTGGGGAAATGGCAGATATACTGAAAAATGACGGCGTGATTGCAGTACCGACAGATACCGTATACGGTGTATGTGCAAGAATGGATTCTCCATCAGCACAGGAAAATCTGAGGGAGGTAAAAAACAGGCCGAAGGATAAAGCGTTCCCTGTTATGTGTGCCGATCTGAAACAGATTGAGGAAATTGCCGAGGTGGATGAAAGAGCAAAGAAAATCATCACACGCTTCATGCCCGGCCCTCTCACCGTGATTCTGCAGAAGAAGGAAAGCATCCCGGAATATGTAAACGGCGGTATGGAAACTCTTGCGATACGTATGGCGACATCAGATATCCTGCATGATCTGATTCAGAAGTGCGGATTTCCGCTATACATGACAAGTGCTAACCAATCCGGTTATCCGGTGGCGACAACTCTGGAAGAGATTGAAGAAGCCTGTCCGAAGCTGGATGGAATACTGGAAGGCAGGATTGTTTTCGGCAAAGCAAGCACGATCGCCGATCTTAGCAGTAAAGAGATTAAGATTCTTCGGCAGGGGCCGATACAGATAGAAGAAATCAAGGAGGAACTATTATGAGAGACCTGGCACTCGAAGCAATGATTGAAAAAGAGTATGACAGACAATTAAAGAACATTGAGCTGATTGCATCGGAAAACTTCTGCTCAAAAGAAGTCAGAGAAGCAACCGGATCGATTCTGACAAATAAATATGCCGAAGGGTATCCGGGAAGAAGATATTACGGCGGTTGTGTCAATGTTGATGAAATAGAAGATCTTGCCCGTAACAGAGCATGTGAAATCTTCGGCGCAGATCATGCAAATGTTCAGCCGCATTCCGGTTCACAGGCAAATATGGCAGTATACTTCAGCGTATTAAAACCGGGTGACAGAGTACTCGGCATGGACCTTGCGGCAGGCGGACATCTGACCCATGGCGCAAAGGTATCTTTCTCCGGAAAGACATATGATTTCTATTCCTACGGTGTTGACGAGAAGACAGAATGCATCAATTATGATGCCCTTCGCAAAACCGCTATGGAATTACAGCCGAAGCTGATTGTCGCAGGAGCAAGCGCATATGCAAGACAGCTTGATTTTGCAGAATTTGCTTCCATTGCCAAAGATGCAGGTGCAATGCTGATGGTGGATATGGCACACATTGCCGGTCTTGTAGCAGCAGGCTATCATATGAATCCTGTACCATATGCAGACTTTGTTACGACAACCACACATAAAACATTAAGAGGACCAAGAGGCGGCATGATTCTTTGCAAGGAACAATATGCCAAAGCTGTAGATAAAGCGATTTTCCCAGGCATTCAGGGCGGACCTTTATGTCATGTTGTAGCAGCTAAGGCAGTATGTTTCTATGAAGCCATGCAGCCGGAATATAAGGCTTATATTAAACAGCTGATGGACAATTGCCAGGTATTGGCAGATTCTTTGCAGAAGCAGGGTTTCCGTCTTGTTTCCGGCGGAACAGACAACCATCTGCTCTTAGTAGATACCATGTCCATGGGCATTACAGGAAAAGAAGCAGAAAGTGCTCTGGATGAAGTACATATCACATGCAATAAGAATGCGATTCCTTTCGATAAACAGAAAGCTAACATCACAAGCGGAATCCGTCTTGGAACGGCAGCCATGACAACAAGAGGATTCAAGGAAGAAGAATTCCGTCAGGTTGGTGCATGGATCGGTGAAGTCTTAAGCTATAAAGATGATGAAAGTGTTAAAGCAAGGGTAAGAGAAGAGGTTATTGCATTGACAAGCCACTTCCCGCTGCCTTGAATCAGAGGCATTCATGAAGAAAAACGCAAGAATGGGTTTTATTCTTTCAGGGGCATTTACAATTGCTTCAATTCTGTTCCTGATTTTAATCACAACTGTGGATGTACAGCCGATCGGTCCTGAAGGGACAAGTGTAGGTCTGGCAACAATCAACGGTGCATTATTCAACATGATCGGTGAACATAAACTCTGGTATTATATTACGGAAGTATGCGGTGTCATTGCCATTCTGTTTGCTGTTCTGTTCGCTGTAATCGGTCTTCTGCAATGGATCAAAAGAAAGAGCTTGTGGAAGGTTGATAAAAACATACTGGCTTTGGGAGAGATGTTCCTCCTTGTCATTGCATTGTATGTACTCTTTGATAAGATACCGGTGAATTATCGCCCTGTATTAATGGATGAAGGACCGGAACCTTCCTTTCCTTCTTCCCATACGATGATTGCCTGCTGTATTATCGGCTGTTCCCTGATTGAGATGTCTCAGATCATCACAAACAAAAAGACACTGGGAATTATTCAGAAAGTATGTATCGGTATTATTGCCGTGACCGTGATCGGCAGATTCATTTCCGGTGTACACTGGTTTACGGATATTATCGGCGGCCTGCTGATCAGCGGTGCCATTATCAGTCTGTATTACGGCATTGTTATGCAGATTAAACCGGAAAGACGCAAAAAAACAAAATCAACTAACCAGGCATATTGATTGCCTGGTTTTTTTATCGCATGGCTGAAGTTTTGCACCGGCTCTGTTATAGCGGTAAATAATGTTGCTCAGAATGGTGGAAGGATTGTTGACATTGACATCCGTCAGACGACATTGCAGATGGGCAGGATCTGCGTGGCTTGCAGGAACGATATGGATGATGCCTTCGCTGATAAAGACAACATAGAAATCATCTTCCAGCAGTTCTGCAATTCTTTCCATTACGCCAGGATAAAACAGCGCTGTTGCTCCGTTAACCGTACGGATGTTGGACAGGAAAAAACCATCAGGAAAAAAATGCGATTCTGCTTCTGCAAATGTCAGTTCGTTTTCACAATAATACGCATCAGCAGAATTGTCATAAAGAACAGGCGGATAAAGCATGGAGGTATTCCGTAAAGCTCTTTCCAGAAGATAATCATCAGTCAGATTCATTTCGGAAGCAACCTGACGAGGTAATTTGAGGGTCAGATAATCATAGCCGTTATCACCGATCAGAATATACGTACAAAGGGCTATGTCACCATAACGGCGGTAGATAAGCGCATTTTCATCCGGGTCTTCTTCGGGGAACGGTATAACACGTACAATCAGATCTTTGCTCAGGTCTGCCATAACAAAAGAAGGGTTATCGGGAATAGGCTTAGGAGTAGAATTGGCATGATGGATTTCACGGCTGATTGCAGAATCAAGATATCTCCAGCCAAACATGTTTGCATACCCGAAGTATTCTTCTGCTGAAATGGCATGACTGAAATTACGGAATCTGATTTGAAACCAGTCTCCATGCAAAGCGGAAGATTGTATATATGCATGATCCTGGTTTAAAGCTGCAATTTCTTCCGCATGTTCCGGATCTTTATATCCATTTTGCCAGAATGCATAGTCCTCAATTTTGTGCTTCTTTTTTTCTTCTTCCAATTTGTTTTTCATTTTTTTGATAAAAGTTTTATAGATCATTTGGTTTCTCCTTTTCTTCTTTGTTTTTCTCGAGATTCTGCAAATATGCAGCTATGGGTGAATCATCGGCAAATTCGGCTTCTGCAGCAGTGTTGTAGGGATCGTTTGCAGAAAAAAGCCTGATTTCACCAATTGCATCTGCCAGTGTAAGAATATCGAGCTGTTCTTTCTTCACCGCAAGCTCAACAAAATACGGAACTCCTGTACCTTCCGGATCATCGAGGGAAAGACCTTTATGATCCTTGATGGAAATGACACGCGCATTTTCCAGAAGAATACCGGTTAAAGGTGCTTCATCCTTTCTGGGAACAGCTACATGGACATCTACACGCTGACCGGCTATGATGCTTCCGAGTTTTGTGATATCGGTTTCTAAAACATAAGCAGTCTGTCCTTCCTTCAGTTGCAGGATTGCATGATCCGGCAGTTCGCTCTCTTCTTTCAGCATGCTCTTGTAAAAGACGGATCCGGCAGGAATCATGCCCTGGATATCTGTATATTTTCCGATAATATCCTCTTTGGCAAGATAGGCATACGGAAGGATGTAGTCTGCTGCCACTTCCATTTCGATCAGGTCATCCGCTGTTATTCTTGTGCGTGGCGGAATGTTGCGGGATGCAATGTATGTCTTCTGCAGATTGATCTGTTTGAAATAGAAAAGTCTTGCGGTGACATAATTGAGTCCCATCATGATACTGAAAACCGTCAGAATCATGATGCATTTCATTAAAAGTATTCGTTTCATAGAACCTCCTTTTCATTGACGGTATTATTTGCCCCTGCATTTATATTTATTCTTTGAAAATCTGTTTTTTTGCAAAAAAAAATAAAAAAGCCTTTTCAGAAACAAAAGAAGGTATTTATATGGACAAAACAGCCTTATTTTTATGAAAAAATTGGAAAACTAACCAGAAAGTTGAAAGAAGAAGATTGAAATGATAACGCTTTCGTAATAAAATTATGGTAGATCATTTGATCAGAAAGAAAGGAAAAAATATAATGAAAACAATTACACTATTTTGCTCAGCTGGTATGTCTACATCACTGCTCGTTAACAAGATGAAGGAAGCTGCAGCTGCTCAGGGAAAAGAGTACAATATCGCTGCTTACTCCCTCAACGAAACAGATAAGTATGCTCCATTGGCAGACGTTATCCTTATTGGCCCACAGGTTCGTTTCGCACTCGACAAGCTCAAGAAGGCTTATCCTGACAAACCAATCGATTTCATCGATATGCGTATTTACGGCTTGATGGATGGCAAAGGCGCTCTCGCTATTGCTCAGAAATATCTGAATGAATAATTGAACTATGGCTACAAAAATTACATTATTCTGTGCAGCAGGCATGTCCACATCTTTGCTCGTTAACAAGATGAAGGAAGCTGCAGCAGCTCTTGGCAAAGATTATGAAATCGCTGCTTATTCTCTCGGAGATTTTGAAGAAAAGGCTCCTGAAGCTGCTGTATGTCTGTTAGGACCACAGGTTCGTTATGCACTTGGAAAATTAAAAGCTGCTCATCCAGACTATAAGATCACTGACATTCCAATGAAGCAGTATGGTCTTATGGATGGCAAAGGAACATTAAAACTTGCAATGGATTTATTAGGAGAGGAGTAATTATTCATGGAAGGAACAGAACTCGTTGCTTTTAACATTATCGCATCCGTAGGAACAGCTCGTTCCAGTTACATCGGCGCTATTGATGCTGCTGCTGAAGGAAATTTTGAAGAAGCTGAACAGCTGATCAAAGAAGGTCAGGAAGCATTCAATGGTGGACATTCCGCACACCAGGAACTTCTCGTTAAGATGGCTAACGGTGAAAAAGTTGAAATGACACTGTTGCTCACTCACGCTGAAGACCAGCTCATGAGTGCTGAAAGCTTTGGCATTCTCGCTGAAAAATTCTTGAAAGTTTATCAGACAATCAAGGGTTAATCCCAGGAATCAAGAAAGACTCGAAAGAGTCTTTTTTCTTTATGTAATCGCTATCATTGTGAATGTTTTCTCATGCTCGGTTTGAATTTTGTGAATTTATGTGATTTGTGCACAAATATCAGAAAAAAGGCTTTTGATTTTTCGTTTCTGTGGTATTATATTGTGCGATTACGAGAGGGGGAAGCATGGATATTAAACAGCTTCGTGAGCATGCGAAAAATATTCGCATCAACATTATTAAGCAGGTTTCAAATGCGAAATCCGGACACCCTGGAGGATCTCTTGGTGCAACGGATATCCTGACAGTACTCTATTTTGAAGTCATGGATATTACTGCTGAAAATGTCAAGACCAAAGATCGTGACAGGTTTGTATTGTCTAAAGGACATGCATCACCTGCCCTGTATGCTACATTGGCAGAGAAGGGAATTATCCCTGCCGAGGAATTAATGACATTCAGAAAACTCCATACAAGGTTGCAAGGTCACCCGGATATGCACAGTCTGCCCGGTGTTGATATGAGTACAGGTTCTCTTGGTCAGGGTCTGTCCGCAGCAGTCGGAATGGCACTTGCCAATCGTCTGAATAAAAACGATCATCGTATTTATGCTCTGGTAGGCGATGGTGAGGCAGAAGAGGGACAGATTTGGGAAGCTGCTATGGCAGCACACCATTACAAGCTGGATAATCTTTGTGCGGTAATCGATGAGAACGGTTTACAGATTGACGGATGGACAAAAGATGTCATCAGCCCTGCACCGTTTAAAGAAAAATTTGAAGCATTCGGATGGCATGTCATTGAGATTGACGGCCATGACTATGAGCAGATTAAAAATGCATTTGATGAAGCAAAGACTGTCAAGGGAAGACCTACCTGCATCGTTGCCAAAACAATCAAGGGAAAAGGTGTTTCCTATATGGAAAATGTTGCTGACTGGCATGGTAAAGCGCCGGATGCAAAGTTGACAGAAGTAGCGTTAAAAGATCTGGAGGGAATGTAATCATGGCAAAAGCAACTAGAGATGCATATGGTGAAGAGCTTGCGAAGCTCGTTGCTGAAAATCCGAAGATTGTCATTCTGGATGCGGATCTGGCCGGTTCAACCAAAAGCGCAGTAGGCGGTAAAGTTGCTCCGGAAAGATTCTTTGATATGGGTATTGCCGAAGCAAACATGATCGGTGTTTCTGCAGGTCTTGCTGCAAGCGGATTTATTCCATTTGCTTCTTCTTTTGCAATGTTCTGCACAGGAAGAGTATGGGAACAGGTCAGAAACAGCGTTGCCTATCCGGGATTGAATGTCAAGATTGTCGGATCACACAGCGGTATTTCCGTAGGGGAAGACGGTGTAACACACCAGGCAATTGAAGATATTTCCATCATGCGTTCCATCACCGGTTTACAGGTTTATGTACCTTGTGATCAGTATGAGACAAAAGCAGTGATTGATTATGTTGCAGAACATGACGGACCATGCTATGTCAGACTTGGAAGAGCTGCAGTGGATGATGTTTATGATGCTGACAAAGTGTTTGATGTCACAAAGATCAATGTCATCAGAAAAGGTACAAAGGCTGCAGTATTCGCATGCGGATTAATGGTGCAGAAAACTCTTGAAGCAGCAGAACTGCTCGCAAAAGAAGGCATTGATATTACCGTCATTGATGTATGTGCCATCAAGCCAAGTGATGAAGAAGGCATTGCGGAAGTCTTAGCGGAATATGATCAGATCTTTACGGTAGAAGAACACTCCGTCATGGGCGGTCTTGGAACAATGATTTGTGAAGTAGCTGCAGAAAGATGTCCGAAGAAGATACATCGCATCGGCATGTACGGTTTCGGTGAAAGCGGAAGCTGGCAGGATCTTCTGAAAGAATACAACCTCGACGGAGAAGGCATCTACAACCAGATCAAAGGTTATATGGAATAAGAAAGAGACAGAATCAAAGTTTGGTTCTGTTTTTTTTTGCGTAAATATGGCACATGTCATATCTTTCCTGTAGAATAATAATAGGAGTTTATGACAAATCTCATAATAGAACAGGAGGAATGATTTTTATGAGTTTTCCAAAAGGTTTCCTTTGGGGCGGAGCTACAGCTGCCAATCAGTATGAAGGCGGTTACATTTCCGGAGGAAAAGGTTTAGCAGTAGCTGACACAATTATCGGTGGTGATGGTATCCATGGTATTCCGAGATACATTTCACTGGAACTGGCTGACGGAACAAAAACAAGAATCGGCAATCGCGATGAAGTACCTGCAGGTGCAAAAGCATATGTAGACCCCGATGTTTATTATCCAAGCCATGAGGCGACAGATTTCTATCATCATTGGAAGGAAGATATTGCATTATTTGCGGAGATGAATTGTAATGTATTCCGTCTGTCCATCAACTGGACACGTATTTTCCCGAACGGTGATGATGAAGTACCGAATGAAGAAGGGTTGCAGTTCTATGAGGATGTATTCAAAGAGTGCCACAAATACGGCATTGAACCACTGGTAACAATCTATCATTTCGATTGCCCGTTACATCTGGCTAATGAATATGATGGCTGGGTAAGCCGTCATACAGTTGATGCATTTGAAAAATACTGCCGTACAATTTTCACACGATACAAGGGACTGGTTAAGTACTGGCTGACAATTAACGAAATCAATATCAATACAAACTTCATGATGAACGGTGTGCATGAGCATATCTCCAACAAGCAGAATGCGGAACAGTGCAGATGGCATCTGTTCGTAGGAAGCGCATTGGCAGTTACAATCGGTCATGAAATTGATCCGAATAACTTCATCGGTCTGATGATTGCCCATGGTGCTACATATCCGTATTCTTGCAATCCGGAAGATGTCATGTGCGAAATCACAACAGCGCATGATCAGAAGTGGTTCTATGGCGATGTTCTTTGCCGTGGATACTATCCTGCATACAAGATCAAGCAGCTTGAAAGAGACGGCATCGTCATCAAGAAGGAACCGGGTGATGATGAATTGCTGAAGAAGGGTGTTGTTGATTTCTATTCCTTCTCATACTACAGCTCCGCAACATATGCAGCTCATCCGGAAAAGATCAAACAGGTTGAAGGAAACCAGGTTAGAGGCTTGCAGAATCCGTATCTCACAGCTTCCGAATGGGGCTGGACAATTGACCCGTTAGGATTGAGAATCAACCTCAATCAGATCTATGACAGATATCAGTTACCGATGATGATTGTTGAAAACGGTCTTGGTGCGATTGACAAGAAGGAAGAAGACGGATCCGTCCATGATACGTACAGAATTGACTACATGCGTAAGCATATTCAGCAGATGAAAGATGCTATTGAAATTGACGGTGTTGATCTGCGCGGTTTCATGCCTTGGGGACACATTGATCTTGTATCCGCAGGAACAGGTGAAATGAGAAAGCGTTACGGTTTCATTTACGTAGACAGAGATGATGACGGAAACGGAGATTTCTCACGTTCCAAGAAGGATTCCTTCTACTACATGTCCAAGGTCTATAAGTCCAATGGAGAAGATTTAGACTGAGACTGATTGAAGCGGCTTCATGCCGCTTTTTTTCATATTATAAGAATTTTGATGCGTC
>JAFYCG010000175.1 GCA_017539825.1 Solobacterium sp.
AACACTTCCGGATCATCAATCAGTTCTTCTACCGGTTTCATGGAATAGCCATGTTCCATGATCTCTTTATTTTTGGCTTCCGGATCCAGGGTGCAAAGATATTCCGGTCCTTTTAAGAAATCCTCGACTGCCATTAATACAAGATAGGCATCATCATAACGATATCTTAACGTATTTGCCAGTATTCTCTTCCAGCAGTATTTCTTCATAGCAGAAAGATTACCGTCTTCCCTGTACAATGCATTTACCAGCATGGCATTTCTGACATCGTAATAGGATAGTGTAGACGATCTCTTGTTTTCAAAACCAGGCGACCATACACATACGCCATTCAACAATAAAAATCCATTCTGGTTTCTTAAGCCGTATTCCGTATCATCATTGTGCAGGAATAAAGGTAAAGGCAGATTATCCATTGTCGCTACCGCCAATGGATAACATGCATACCACCATGCAGCATAATTCGGTTCATCAATGGTTTCATTCAGAAGAACATTTTCTCTTGTTCTTAAATCCAATCCCGGATGCCTTGTCCATGGATCAGTTCCCGCCCAATGGCTTCCTGCTTCATGCGAGGAATACGGTATATCCTGCCTTAACATTGCCCCCGAAATACATGCCTTGGCATACTCATCTTTGATATAAGACAAAAGGCCGAACGTTCTTACCAGGCTGTCCGGTTCAAGAACCGCATCATCATCCATGAAGATCATATGCGTTAAGCCAAGTTTTTCTTTCGCTTTGTTGATTTCAATCAATCCTCTGGTAAAACCGCCGGATCCGCCTGCATTCATATTCGGAAACAAGTGAATCTGTTCTGTTTCAACCTCAGCCGGATTTAACGTTCTGCCATTATCCACTAAGAAAATGTCCATTTTCCCGTATAAAGGACTGTCTTCATTTTCCAGATGGTTTTTCTTTAAGATATCCAGGTTGTGTTTGACATAGGCTTCCCTTTTAAAAGTACAGATATCACAGGCAAGATGAACATCTCTTTTTGGCTTTTCCATCGTTTCATACCAGCCGTATTCCATCGTAAAACCGACTTTATCTTCAATGGAAAACCAGACACATTCCCCTTCACTGTCCGGAATACGGATATGGATTTCTTCCATTGCCGGCAGGGAAAATGACTGTCTGTCCAATACACCCCGATCATCTTCAAAGATTAAATCAAAATCACCTCTGGCCCTCATACAGAGATAAAAAGAAGAAATGGATGTATATGTTTTCCATTTATGCAGGGAGAACATATTGAAATATGTATCAAACAGAATATGATCCTCGTCTCTGCGATAGTATAAAGCCTCTTCCATGCATGTATCTTCTGATGGAACCAGTATATTCTGCAGAATCATTTCCTGCCCTCCTTCTGTTTCTGTATGTCATTACCGATAATGCCTTTCAGTGACTGTATGAATGCATCTTTCGGCGAAATGGATTTTTCATATTGTGATTTCTTCACAATTGTATAATAAGCCGCATAAAACAAAGCAACAGGTGCTCCTAACATATAGCGGTTAACGGTTCCTCTCTGGTAGAAGAATTTTTCATCATATCCTTCAAACCAAGTTCCTTCCGCTTCACCGGATTGCAGGTAGTTGTTTTTCACATTGCCGATATCTTCCGGAATATAATACGCTTTTAATTTGCGGTGGAT
>JAFYCG010000021.1 GCA_017539825.1 Solobacterium sp.
CCTTTTTGCCGGAAACATAGGAGCGCACATCATAGTTCTTGGCCAGCAGCTTGTCTGTCTTCGGGTTCCATTCAACAGTATCGATACCGTTGACGATGCCCCAGAGATCTTCTCTTCTGTAACGGAGTACGGCATCCATTCTCTCACCGTAAGCCTGTGTCAGAATCTCATTGGAATATGTCGGGGAAACAGTTGTGATCTTGTCAGCATAAACGATAGCGGCTTTCATGAAGCTGATACCTGTATCGAACTTAATGGAACCATTGTCGAAATAGCTGTAATCCAGACCTAAGCAGCTTGGTAACATGTCAACACCGAAGTTACCCTGGAAAGCCATGTTATGGATTGTATAAACATGTTTGATCTGCTGATAACGATAGTCATCTGCATAGCATGCATGTGCCATGAGAGGAATCATACCTGTCTGCCAGTCATTGGAATGAATGATATTTGGCCACCAGTTAATGAAATAGATCATATCCAGTACAGCTCTCTGGAAGAAAGCAAATCTTTCGCCGTCATCCTGGAAGCCATAAAGTCCATCTCTTTCAAAATATCCCTGATGCTCAATGAAATAATATACAACGCCCTCATGTGTAGCAGTGTAATATGTTGCCGGCTGGTCAATCCATCCAGAGTGAACCTGGATCGTTCCGATCCTTTCAAGAGTATCATAGTATTTTTCTATGATCTTCTTGTACAGCGGCAATACAACGCGTACATCATGTCCACGCTTTGCAAGTGCCTTTGGGAGACTGCCAATAACATCTGCAAGTCCACCTGTCTTGATGTATGGTAAGCCTTCGCCTGCAACAAACAGAACGGATCTAGTCATAATTTATCTCCTTATCTATACTGACCTTAGATGCGGTCTCTTCTCTTAACGTAAACTGGTTCTTCTTCAGTTCCTGTTAATCCTTTTTTATGATGAATGATTGCGTACTTATCTACAACGACATGATCCAGTGTTGCGTTCTCACCAACATATGCATCCTGCAGAATAATGCTGTTCTTAACAACTGCACCCTTCTTGATTGTGACATTACGGCTGATGATGGAATCAATAACTGTTCCTTCAATGATTGCACCGTTACCGACAACACTGCCAGTTACGTTGCTGCCTTCACCATAAGTTGTCGGGCTGGAGTCGTTTGTCTGTGTGTATACAGGCCATCCCGGCTTGAACAGACCCTGAGCTACGCCTCTGTCTCTTAACAGCATGGAAACTCTGTAGTATTCCTGCAGGCTGTTAATGCAAGCAACAAATCCCTTGATGCCATAGCCCTGAACAGTGAGCTTTTCAACATTGTCTTTAACAACATCTTTGAACCAGTAGAGAGAAGATGTTTCTTTTGCTTCTTTTACGAGTTCAATGAACAGTTTCTTGGACAGTACATAGCATTCCAGAGAAACAGCCTTTGTCTTTGTGTTGCCACGGTTCTTGTCCATTGCTGTGACTTTCTTTTCCTTGTCGAGTGTCAATACATCACAACCGAGGAAGCTTGTCTTAGCTTCGTTAGTGTTTGTATACAGCAATGTGATATCTGCGCCGGAGTCAATGTGCTGCTTTAATACTTCATTGTAATCCAGGCTGTAGATGAAATAGCTTGGTGCGACAACAACGTATGGGTTCTTATCGGATTCGATATACTGCATATTCAAATCGAAGTTTGCAATATCGTTATTGTAAACAGGAGACGGGAATGTCTTCTCACCATAGAGAATACGGAGTTTGCCACGTTTGGAGTTGATGTTGTAATGAGAACCTGTGCCCAGGTGCTCGATCAGATTACGTGGTTTTTCCTTACAGTAAACCTGTACATTATCAATACCGGAATTTGTCATGTTGGAGAGGACAAAGTCGATGATACGATAACGAGCCAGGAAGGCGATTGCCGGTACCGGACGATGTTCTCCAAGACCGTCAATAATCGCAGTATTATCTTCAAAATTAATAATTCCGAGTGCGTTCATTTCAACTTATCCTCCTACTCCACATATTTCTTGGCAATCAGTTCGATTTCCTTGCTGTCAGCTGATCCGCAAATTGCACCTGGAGCAATTTCTACATCATCTGCAACGATGCAACGTGTAACCTTTGCACCTTCACCGATCTTAGCGCCTGGCTGGATAACGGAATCAACAACAACTGCACCTCTGCCGATCTGGCAGTTTGTGCCGAGAACTGAGTTCTTTACTTCACCATAAACAACGCTGCCCTGTGTGATGTATGCATTTTCAATCTTAGCTTCTGCACCGATATACTGTGGAAGAGCATTAACATCTTCTGTATAAATCTTCCATGTTGCATCACCGAGATCGAGCTCGTTGTCGTGCTTCAACAGGTCCATATTGGATTCCCAGAGAGAATCAACTGTTCCTACATCCTTCCAGTAGCCCTTGAAACGATAAGCAGCAAGCTTTCTCTTATCATTCAGATATGCAGGAATGATATCCTTACCAAAGTCATGGCTGGAGTTTGGATTCTTGTCATCTGCGAGTAAGTATTTTCTCAATGTCTTGTATGTGAAAATGTAAATACCCATAGAAGCGAGATTGCTCTTCGGATGTGCCGGTTTCTCTTCGAACTCTTCGATCATGTCATTCTCGTCGCAGTTCATGATACCGAAACGTGTTGCTTCTTTTAATGTGACCTGCAGAACTGCGATTGTTGCATCAGCCTGTTTTTCTTTGTGGTACTGCAACATCTTGTCATAGTTCATCTTGTAAATGTGGTCACCGGAAAGAATCAGGACATACTCCGGAGCAACGCTGTCAAGAAAGTCAATGTTCTGTGTGATTGCATCAGCAGTGCCTCTGAACACTTCGAATCCCTTCTGGTCTTTTTCACGTGGTGTCAATACATAAACACCGCCGTCGTTTGTGTCCAAGCCCCAGAACTGATCCTTTGCAACATACGCATTCAACAAAACAGATTCATACTGTGTCAAAACACCGACAGTGGAAATGCCGGAGTTGGCACAGTTTGAGAGAGGAAAGTCGATAATACGATACTTTCCACCGAAATGAACAGCCGGCTTAGCGACTTTTTTGGTCAAATCCAGAAGACGGGTTCCTCTTCCGCCTGCAAGGATCATGGCCGCCATTGTGTTAGGTCTCATTATTTTGCCTCCTGAAATACCTTTTTGAATACGCTTTCATTATATTACAGACTCATGCATTTTTGAAACAGAATATGTTTTTACTTGCTAATTTATATTTTCAAACAATGCACGCACCAAACTAATGAAATATAGCGATCCTGTTATAACGATTGTAACATTTTCTTGTGATTGTTCCAAGCATTCATTTACAGCTTTTTGCCAATCATGTATGATTTTTGCATTTTTTACAGCGAAATCTTTCTCATCTCCTGATCTCTGATTCTCAAAATGTGTAACGATTAAATGGTCACAATTTTTTTCCAGAAGAATCGCCATCTTTTTTGCCGGTTTGTCTTTCAATGCACTGAACAAAACCGTTAACGGACGAGGCAGATTTTTCATGCTTTCAATCAATGCAAGAACACCTTCTTCATTGTGTGCACCATCAAGAATAACTAACGGATGCTCATGCACTTTTTCAAATCTTCCCAGCCATTTGCTTGTGTAAACAGCTTCCTTGATCTTCTCTGTTTTGACATCCATTCCAAGCAGCCAGGCGGCATGTAATGCAAGGCAAGCATTTCTTTTCTGATACGATGCACCCTGAATTTTATAGCTTTCCTTTTGCCATACAAACATGTTTGCAGAAAGAGGTCTGTATGTGTTAACAGGTATGACGGAAGCATGCTTTCTCCATGCATTTTTTTGAATTACCGGAATTGCTTTTTCATTCAGAAAACCGATCGCACAACGGGAATACGGTTTGATAATTCCCGCCTTTTCAAAGGCGATCTGTGATAAACGATTTCCCAACACATTCATATGATCAAACCCGATTGTTGTTATGATTTCAAGCACCGGATGTTCGATGATATTTGTGTTATCCAGTCTTCCGCCAAGTCCGGTTTCAAGTAGAAGATAATCAACTTTTTCCTCTTTCATCCAAGCAAAACAAATCAGTTCGTCGATCTCAAACATGCCAAGATCATATTCCAGAATCAGATCCATAAACCGATTCAGATAATACAAAAATTTTTCTTCGGGAATCCATGCATCATTAATGCGTATACGGTCTCTGTGATCAATCAGATGCGGAGAAGTAAATGTTCCTGTTTTATATCCGTTTGCGATCAGAATATCTTTGAGATAATTGGTTGTGCTGCCTTTGCCGTTTGTTCCGGCAATATGTACAATTTTAAGATCGTTCTGGGGGTTGCCGATCTTCTCACATGCCTTCTTTAAAGGCGAAAGGCCATGGTAGCGATTCTTTCGCTGCATGACCCATTCGATCTGTTCTGACATTATAAATTCAGAATCTGCCAGTCTACCGGTTCTTTGAGGAATGCATTTGCCTTGGCAAAATGTCCGCATCCGAAGAAACCATTATACGCAGATAAAGGAGACGGATGTGCCGCTTCGAGAACCAGATGTTTATTTCTGTTAATCATGGATGCTTTGTTTCTTGCATCCCTCCCCCATAACAGAAATACGACAGGTTCTTCCTTTTCGTTAATTTTCTGAATGGCGTGATCCGTAAAGATCTCCCATCCTTTTTGTGCATGTGATCTGGGCTTAGAATCTTCAACTGTCAGGACTGCGTTCAAAAGAAATACACCCTGTTTAGCCCATGGCATCAGATAGCCGTTATTCGGTATATAACATCCGAGTTCATCATGAATTTCTTTGTAGATGTTCTGTAAGCTCGGTGGTATTTTTACACCGGGATTGACAGAGAAACACATGCCATGTGCCTGACCGTACTGATGGTATGGATCCTGACCGATAATCACGACTTTGATATCCGGATAATCACAGTTTTCAAATGCGGAGAAAACCTGTGCCTTTGGCGGATATACTCTTTTTGTTTCATAAGCTTCATGGACAAAAGCAGCAAGCTGTTTGAAATACGGTTGTTCCCATTCACTTTTCAGCCATGGCGTCCATTCATTTTTTTTCATCAGAAACGATCAGCCTTTCCTTTTCTGGATCTTAACAAAAGTACAACGATAATCAGGCAGAATACACCTGCAGCAATTCCCATGTATGTGTACTTGCCGGAAGAAGCGTTGTTTTCAGAAGGTGTTGTATTATGTTCAGGCTGAATTGTGTCAGGATCTTTTGCCTCAGGATTTCCTTTCAGCCAGCTGTTCACATCTGCTTCCACAACGTCAAACGGTCTGTCACCGTAAGTCAGTAATACTTCATTAAATTCCTTGACATCAAAACGATCTCCGAGAGATGCTTCAGCAAGAGCTCTGAGTCTTAAGAACTGTGCAAGTCCGACACCGTATGGAAGAATCTGTCCCGGATTTTCTGTAACGAATTCATAGAAAGTCTCACCAAGACCGGAATTCAATCCGAGTTCAACCATCTTCTTTTCAAGATCATTTGCAGACCATCCCAATCCGTTTACCACCAGATCCGCATATGCGTCAAGTATATAATTCAGATTTGTATAAATACGATTGATTTCTGCAGCACCTTCACTTAAGCTGCTCAGTTTCCATGACTGATCTTCTGCATACATTGCCCATCCTTCGGTATAACCGATCATGTTCAATTGTGTTCTGACCATATTCGGATTGGTATTCAGATACCATGTGATCTGGTATAAGTGTCCCGGGAATCCTTCATGTGCAAGTGTTGTATACATCTCATTTGTATCATTGACATTATCACCGTTAATCTTGATGACATTGTTTTTCAAATCATCCAGAGGCGGTTCCATGTAGTAAGCAACAATAGAATCATTGGCGATCGATGGATCAAGATAGGAAGCCTTGAATGTGACTTCAGGACCTTCGGGATAATCATCCAGATGATTCTGCAGGAAGGATAGTATTTCTTCCGGTTCCATCTCATCCATATATTCTTCATCATCTACATTTTTATATTTTCTGTAGGCGGTATATAATTCTCCGACAGTGATATCAATACTGTCTTCGCAAATCTGTACCAGTTCCTCAACGGAAGCATCCGTGCTGGATTTATATCTGGCAAATGCAGCATAGTATTCTTTTCCATCAGGCAGATCACATACCGCATCTCCATACGCTCTTGATCCGCGTAATGATTCCAATACTTCTCTGGCATGTTCATAGGAAGGAATATACTGATTCAAAATGAGATCTTTGTTTCTCTGTTTGTAATCCTGTTTCTCCGCATAGCTCAATCCTTCAAATGCATCTACATTTTCATCAAAGATAATAATCAGCGGATTATCCGTAGTTTTTTCCACAAACTTGTCTATCGCATCAAGCGAAGAATCCAAAGCAACCTCATTCAGAAAATATCCTTCCTTTGCCTGCTTCTTTGTCAGCTCTAAAGCATCCTCAACATATCCCGGAACGGATTCCACAATATCCAGATAATCATCAAAGTCTGATTTTTCATAGAATACAAATTCCGTCAGGTTTGTGGTTAATGCATCAATGATACCTTCACCCGGATCAAAGTAAAAATCGAACATCGGATACTTGTTCAGGGCAATCATATTCTCTAAATGGAATTTAACCGCATCATAGTCGTGTTGCTGGGTTGCAGAAAGAGAGTTGTAATCAAAGGATTCCAGTTTATCCAACGTCTCCTGCAAATCCTTTACAGCCTGATCGTAATCATCATCGATCACACCGATTGTTGCCTCGGGTTTTTCAATTTCCAGAGATTCATAATCACGAATTGTATAATGCAATGTCACATAATCACTCTCCATTGCCTCTACAAATTCATCCATTAAAAATGCATCAAAGTCTTCATTCTCCTCTGCCATTACCGGAACCTGCATGGATAAAGCCATTGCAACACCTGTAAACGCAGTTATTATTTTTCTGAATTGCATGATAATTCCTCCAATGCATCCATTATATCAAAAATCAATCTAAAAAAAACAATGGCATATGCCATTGTCACAAAGATATCTCACATTCAAAATGAATTTCAGTTTCAAGCATCCGATAGGTTTTAAATGATATTAATGTGCATTTTCCGCCTTCTCAATAAATGCCTTTGCATCAAGGTAATCCTGATATTGCCTATGAAGCATTTTACATGCACGCTCAGTACTTCCAATACCTTCTTCGCTTGCAAGTGCTTCTACATCTTTAACGAAGTCTTTCAGATATGCCAGCTTCGCCTCATCATAACCTTTCTTATGACCTTCTTCTCTGCCTTCCTCTCTTCCTTCTTCTCTGCCTTCTTTACGCATGTCCTCGCCATAGATTTTCTTCTCTCGTTCCACATACTCGTCCAGTGTCATAAACTGCTCCTTCCAGGCATTGTCATTCTTTGCCAGATGCAGGCTTGCATCTATTACTCTTGTCAGGTCTGTACTCGGTCCCTTTCCATTAAGATAGTCTAAAAATACCTGCTGTTCAAGTGTCAATTCTCCGATCTCTCCACCCGTGTAGATGACGATCGTTTCTGTATTGTCCTCGACCTCTATGTCAGTTCCTTTTGCCATTCTTGCCAGTCTGTATACCTTATGGTTCCTTCCAAACGGATCTTTTGTGCATATGAAGACAGTAAGGTGGAAGGCGATCTCATCATACGGATGCCCTTTCTTCAATGCAGGAAGCCCCATATCCGAGGTGGAAATATGATATCTGATCCTGAAGCCAAGTATCTTCTGAGGGCTGTTTTCCATTTCAGCATTTAAAGAAGTATACCTGTCATCATACCCGTAGAAGTCCAGAAAGGAACTGACGCCTATCCCGCTTGGAGAGAGTATCTGCTCCGCATTGCTGTAAATGAACTTCCCGATCTTAATCTTCTCTGAGAACGTGTTGGCAATCTTTCTCGGAATCCATGAGTTTTCCTTTACAATCTTTGCGAACATCCACTTGTTTGTAAAGTCCGCCTCATTCCATCTCTTCTCATTTTCAATGTCCTGCTCTTCTCTTGTCTTTTTGTTTTTTGTCATAGAATCCTCCTGTAATCAATCAGCATTTCCCTGCATCGCAAAAAGCCATCGGCTTTTATGCAAAGTCAATGGCTGAAAGTCATACGTCAATGAATGATCAGGAAAATGAAAAAGGAACATGAGCAACTGCTCTGTTCCCTTTACTTCGAGAATATATTATCACATTGTGGAAATAAGTCAACACTTGCAAAATGCGCCAATTATCCACATTTTACTAGAAGTTTTCCACATTTATCAACTGTTTCAATCACTTAATCTGTGCAAGCCCTGCATTCTGCAAAGCTTTTACGATGATCGGTACAAGAATCAGATCGGAAACAATTGCCGGTGCAGTACCGACAAAGTAAGCACTGATCCATGCAGAGAAAGAATATTCTCCTGCATTCAGGATGAATCCTGTTACAAGTCCTCCTACAATTCTTCCGAGAATCATTGCACAGATCAAAGAGATATACACCTTTGTCATTCCCTTCTGTTTGAGATACTTCATGCCTAAGCCACAGACCAGTCCGTATGTGCCAAGCTCACACATCATTGCCCATGGTCCTGCCGGTGGCAGCTGGTTAATCAGATAGGATAAAGCAGGTGTTAAAATACCGCAGATCATTCCCTCAACAGGTCCGATCACCAAACCTGCAACAATCACAGGGAAATGCATCGGCGAAAATAAACGAAGTATAGGCTGTCCTCCGAAATTCTTTAGAATTGTGACGATTACAATACCGATGGCGATCATCAATCCTGTTAATACAATGCTTCTTGTCTTCTTCATAAATCCCCTCTCTTTTGCAAATAAAAGACATGCATAAACAAACATGCCTTCTGGAATGTACACTCATACTTCAGTATAAGATATCTTTTCATTTCCATTCTTCTGAATGGGATTGCCATAGTTATACAATATTTGTTTTTTCTTGGCAACTGACTTGCATTAATACAGTTTCAATCAGTCTCTAAATTAACGGTCTCAGATATTCCTCATAACAATCCGGACATAACATCTTTCCGTTTTCTAAATGAATATAGTTTTCTGCTGTCTTCTCTCCGCAGCATTCACAAGTAACCGATTTAAATATCCGTGCTTTTTTTGGTAAGATGATTTTTGTTTCTTTGACATCAAACAATTCATGATAATCGGTATTCCTGTAATACTGTAAGGAAGCCTGCTTTGATTCACTGGTATGCGGTCTCAGTACCAGTCTTACGGATTTACCGCTGTTACGGTCATAGAAGGAAAAAGCCTGTTTACCGGTCATATGGAATAAGAGATTTCCCTTTCCTGCCGTACAGCTTAACAGTGCCTGTATCGCATCCACGCCACAGGCATCATTTTCACTGATACAGACTATCTCTTCATCCTCTGAAAAAGAAATATTCAATAATTCCATTGCATATAAAGATGCCTGAAAACCGATTGCCAAACCGCCGCATTCATGTCCATGAAAGGACTTGCATCTTTCCCACATTTCCTGTTCATTCATTTTTTTACCTCTTCACTATTATCCCACATACAGCTGAAAAAGAAACCTTTTCACAGGTTTCTTTATGCAATAACAGATTCTGTTTCTTCCGTTCCTGCACACATGAGTGCCAGGAGCATTGCAATCTGACATCCTTTGTAGGCATTTTCTTCTTTGAACTGCTCTGCTAAAGAATGGCATTTGGAATCATATCCTGAACCACCGCCAAGGCATACTGCAGGTAATCCTGCTTCTATTGCCCTGGAACAGTTTGTTGCGCCGCCTTCAGCCAGTTTTGGTTCTTCACAACCAAGATAGTTTGAAACAGCCATAGCCGCTTCAACAATCGGTGTATGGGAATCCTGTGTTCCGGCATTGATATCACAGACATGCTTGTAATCATAAGTAATGGTATCTTTTCCCCACCTGTCTGTTTCTTCTTTGCATGCTTCTTCAATGCAGTCAAAAATCTTTTTCTGCAGCTTCAATAATTCTTCCTGATCGGACGAACGGAAGTTCAAAGTCATTGTAGCTTTATCGACAATCGCATGAATCGAAGAATAGTTTCCCGCATATGCACCGGTAACCGCAAAGGTAGTCTTTGGCTGTGTAGGAACCTGTATCTCGCTGATCTTGGCAATAGCTCTTCCCATAGCATGCAAAGGATTGGCGATCTTCGCAAATGCTCCTGCTGCATGACCGCCTATGCCATAGAAATTGATTTCATAGGTATAGATACCTGTAGCCTGATATACAATTTCCTGATATCCATCACCATCAATGGAAATGCTTGCATCAAGTTCCGGATGATGTGTGACATAGTCTCTCATTCCGCCTAATGCACCCATGCCTTCTTCTCTTGTCATACCGCAGAAATAGATATCTCCTTTGGTCTGAATGCCTGCCGCATTCAATCCTCTGATGGTTGATAAAACAGAAGCACATCCTCTTGTATCATCAACGATACCCGGACATCTGATCCATCCGTCTTCGCGGGTAATTTTTAATTCTGTATCCAGAGGAAAGACAGTATCCATATGTCCTTCAACAAGAACGGTTTTTCCGTTTCCTGTTCCTCTTCTGACACCCACCGCATTGCCGTATTCATCAATATGGCAATCTTCAAGACCTTCTTCTTTGAACATTTCCAACAGTCTTTTTGCTTTGTTTTCTTCATGGAAAGTCGGAGCCGGAATCAAAGTCAGTTCAATCTGTTTCTGTATGATTTCCTCCTGATCCTCTTCCATGAATTGCAGGGCTTTTTGTACTTTTTCATTATTTGTCAAGATGTTTAATGTGTTTTGAATTTGATCTGATACCTGATACTGCATAATATCCCTCCATGCATCCATTATAAACACAAATGCATCACAAGTAATTGAAAATGATCAACAATCTTCAGAGGAAAAGAACCTTGTTCCAAACAAGGTTCCTCAGAAGAATTTTATGATCTCTTCAGCAATTTCTTTACATCTGCTTTCCAGTGCGAAATGTCCGCTTTCTACAGGGATGATCCTTGCATCCTTAACATCCTTTTGAAATGCCAGAGCTCCATTCCAGACAAACGAAGGGTCTTCCTTTCCCCAAACAGCTAATAGTTTTGGATGATATTTGCAAAGATACTGTTGAAACTGAGGATACAGTTTCACATTATTCTGATAATCAAATATCAAATCAGACTGTATCTCATCATATTCGGAAATAACTGATGCATAATACAAATCCAGAGAATAACCATCCGGTGATACCGATCCTGCTTCCGTTCCGAATGTATACTGTCCGATGACCGTTTCTTTTGCAAAAGCACTCTTATACTGCTCTCGCAATTCCCTTGTGGGATTCTGCCAATATTCTGCACGGGCTTCCCATTTTTTACCGAGCCCTTCTTCATAAACATTTCCGTTCTGGCTGATTATGCCAAGTATCTTTTCGGGATGTTTCATTGCGATGCGAAATCCGATCGGGGCACCGTAATCAAAAACATACATATAGAATTTGTCTATGTGTAAAGCTGTCAGAAAATCATCAACGATTTCAGAAAGATGATCAAAAGAATACCTAAAGTCTTTACGGGAAGGGCTCTCCGACTGTCCGAACCCCGGATAATCCGGGGCTATACAATGATACTTTTCCTCGAGCATCGGCATCAGATCACGAAACATGTGACCGGAAGAAGGAAAGCCATGAAACAGTATCATCACAGGATGATCTTTCCTTCCGCACTCTCTGTAAAAGATATTGATTCCGTAAATTTTGATTGTCCGATACTGCATTTTTATTGTCCGTATAAAACTTTCTTCAGATATTCAATACCGCTTTCAGGTGCAGTAAGTACCGGAATATTGATTTCTGCCAGCAGTGGTGCAACTGCTGTCATACTCGGTTGTGCTAAGACAATCACATCATTCTCTTTTGCTGTTTCTTCTGCAATTTCTTTTATTGTTTCTTTTGTTACGACAGACGTACTGATGTTGATTTTTCTGTTTTGTTTATCTGCAAGCTTATTGAGAAAATTCCTGCTTTGTATAAGGGCAACTGGAGAAGTTGCAAGTATGGCAATACGGTCACCTGTCTCCAATGCTTTCAAAAGCATTCCTTCATCAATTCTGACTACAGGAATATCCATGAACTTCTCCAACAACAAAGCTGTCTCTCCGGCAATCACGCACTGATGGAAAATAGCATCTACGCCAAGAGACTGTGCCTGCTCATAATAATGAAACAAACGGCGATTAACATCCGGAGTTGCCCCTCCTTTTTCCAGCATTTCTACCAGCATACTGTCATCGATGATCTGATACACCTTTACTTCGGGCATGATCTTTCCGCATAAATCCATGAGTTCTTTGGATGAACCTGTTCCTGTTTGAACAATACAAATTTTCTTCATTTTTCCCTCCTGTTAAAAAAGGTGAATGCTCACCTTTTTATTCTTCATTTGTGAAAGCTACCGGTGTAGCTCCTGTATCTGCATCAGTACCTGTCAGATATAACACTTCAAACAGATCTTCAATATGCAATGTTTCAAACTTATAATTCTGACCTTGTGAAGTAAAGTCAACCGTATACAATGTTTCATTCGGTGTATGCAGATAATAACCGAATACCTCAGCTGTTGCCTGTTCACCCGGCTTTAAGCCATCCGGAACAATATTTCCCTTGTCGGATTTGTAGACATACAATTCTGTAATGTCTGTAGTCATGGCATTTTCCAGAGTATATGTTCTGGTGACAATTTCATCATCTGCAGGTGCTTCAACCTTTTCAACTTCCTGTGCACTGCCGTCTTCATTCGTAAATCTGACTGCTGTAGCACCGGATGTTCCATCCGTACCTGTCAGGTAAAGAACATTGAACATGTCCTCAACATGCAATGTCTGGATACTGTAGGTATTCCCTTCGGAAACAAATTCTACCGTATACAGTGTTTCATTCGGTGTATGCAGATAATAACCGGATACATCCACCTGTACCTGTTCACCGGGTTTCAAACCGCCTTCTGCTAAATTTTTACCCTTGGATTGATAGACATGCAGTTCTTCAATGTCGGTATCCATGGCATTTTCAAAAGTATACGTTCTGACAACGACTTCATCATCTGCCGGTGTTTCCGTTTCTTCTTTTGTTGCAGTTTCTTCTTCCTGAACAACAGAAGTTTCTTCTTTCGTCTCTTCCTGTTCAGATGTTGCTGTTGTTGTTCCGCAACCTACCGCAAGCAATGCTGCCAATAATAATCCTGTAGTCTTTTTCATTTTCTTCTCCTTTTTACAGACTGATGATTTCTCCGCGTTTTACATCTTTTGGTTCTTTGAAGGCAATGGTTTTCCCATTGGCATTTGTGATAATTAACATTGTGCTCATATCATATTTTGAAGATAGTTTCTTTACATCCACTTCTACTACCGGATCCCCTGCTTTGATGGTATCGCCTTGTTTTTTTAATGTCTTAAAACCATCTCCTTTTGCTTCAACAGTATTTATACCGCAATGAACCAAAAGCTCCACACCATCGTTTCTTTTGATACCGAAGGAATGTCCTGTCGGAAACATGACACTGAGTGTCCCGTTTGCAGGAGAACAAAGTGTGACTTTGTCTGAATCAAATGTAAATGCAACACTGTCTCCCATCATCTTCTGTGCAAAGACCGGATCCGATACGGTAGTCACATCAATCATCTTTCCGTCTGCCAATGCAACAATATCCGTATCCGAAACATTGATTGCCGGTAATTCTTCTTTTTTCTTTCCGAACAAATTAAACATATTCTCTCCTATCCAGCTTTCTCAGATGCATAAAGAATATTGCCTTCTTTACCATCTTTTCTTTTTCCGTTGATTCTTTCGATTGTTTCGTAAATAGTTTTCCCATACATGATTGTCGGATGATGATCATCCCTATGATGCAGAATCATGTCACAGCATTCCATTACATTATCCAGCAGCTGTTTATCATTTGTATAAGAACCATGATTCCGATAGATGACATCATATTGATCTTCCATCTGTTTCAGCCTGATCAGGCTGTTTTTATATGTCGATACATCGGTGGATGTTTCTTCATGCAGCAATACCGATGTGCCGCATGCATCCCCGAAGAATATTGTTTTTAATTCCGGAATATACGGACACATCATACCCGGTGTATGACCGGGTACTTCGATCATTTTGATGTGGATATTCCCTAAATCGAACATCTGCGTATCTTTTATTTCCGATGGGATCTTTTCCAGCAAAGGATTAATCATTTCAAAAGTGATCTCTTTCAATGCAGGAATGCTCTTTTGATCTTCTTCAAAGAAGAATAGTCTTCTTCTGTTATGATTTTCCAAAACAGGTAGATCTTTTTGATTCATATATACTTCATCAAACAGTGCTGCACTGCCTGTATGGTCATAGTGGCCATGCGTTAAGATCACAAAGACTGCCTGATCTGTCAGTGTCCTGACATATTCTTTCAGGTCTCCATATCCGCAGCATGTATCCAGAAGGCATGCTCTTTTACTGCCTTCAACCAGATAACAGGCTACACCGGCAATATCCGTAATTCTTGTGATATGTTCATTCAGTTTTTCGTGTGTATATTTCATCACAAGTCCCTGTATGTAATTAATTGAATGTTATTTCTTCGTATGTATTCCTTTACCTTTTCATCTGTCATTGCATGCAGATCTTTTACTCTTCTCAATGTTAATGAAGTGTATTGAAACAGATCGTAATCCGCATATCCGCAATGGCAGATAAAGTAGCATGTCTCATCTTCTTTCATTGTCGGTAATGCATTTTCCAGAAGATTGCCGCTGACATCATATTCCATCTGTGCATCTACAGTATTTCCTTTTGTTCCGTCAAATGTTCCCGGCAGTATTCTGTATTGATGCATCATATCCAGCGTATGCAGAATGTCATATTTCTTCGCAACTTCATGCGCTGCTCTATAACAGTTCTCACTCATCAGGGAATGGGGATGAATGTATTCCGGTTTCTTTCCGGTCAGTTCCATAAACCGTTTCACCTGGTTCTCCGTTTCCCGATAGATTTCCTCATACGGGTATGGATCTTCTTCAAAATAAGAGATCAATCCAAGCGCATCCATACGAAGCAGTTTTGAACGTTTTGCCATAGTGCCCGAAGAATAGAAGTTACCCTTTTCATCCACCAGATGCGGTACATCTTCCGGATTGCTGACGGGCTTGCCGCACACATAGTTGATATCAATACCGAAACAGACACCTTTGTCTTTGAGCATCTCCGCTGCTTTTGCGGAGGAAGGCATATTGACAAACATGCCTGTATTTTTTATTAATCCAAAGTCAATGGCTTTCAGGATACCGATGCTTACCGCATCGGTAATCCCGTAGTCATCACTCTGCATGAGCAATCGTTTTGTCATGCGTTATCATCTTTTCCGTAGATGCCGAAGATCCATGCCAGGACGAAGGAAACCACAAATCCGATGACACCTGCAATAATACCGTTCGTCAAAGATGGTGCATATTCACCTGCGAAGGATAATGCAGCCAATACATTGGCAGAACCAAAGAGATATGTACGTACACCTGTAAGACCTGCATAGAAGCCTGCAGCCATGCCACCTGCCATCATATAGAGAAGTGTCTTCTTGTATTTCAGCAGCATGCCGAAGATTGCCGGTTCAGAGATGCCTCCCGCTGCTAATGTAACAAAATTGGATACAGCCTGTGCTTTGTCTTCTTTTCTTGCTTTGAGAATGTATACAAGACAGATGGCAATGACAGGATAGCTGGACAAAAATCCGCCGACTGTGATGGACTGATCAAAACCGTTAACCGCAATGTTGCCCATGGCAATTGCGATCAAAGCCTGATGCATGCCTGTAGAAACAAGCAATGGCCAGAGTGCACAAACGATACCGATTGCGACAGGACCGACTGTCTTATGAAGTACGGAAATGACTGCTGCAATACCCTGGCCAAGCCAGCTTCCTACCGGTCCAAGAACACAAAGCATTAAGGGGAGCATAATCAGTGTCAGGGACAACGGATATACCAGAGATCTTAATGAATTCGGCACAACTTTCAGAATTGCCTTTTCAACATATGACATAATCCATACAGTCAGCAGGATAGAGATAAAGTTGGAGGAATAGTTCACCAATGTCATCGGAATGCCGTAGACCGAGAACGCTTCACCGTTGTTGACGATTTCCATCAGGGATGGATGCAGCATGATTCCTGCCAGGAACAATGCCATCGAAACATTACAATTGAATTTCTTCGCTGCTCCATATGCCACATACACCGGGAAGAAATAGAAACCAGCATCACCGACAAATGTCAGTAAACGCATGAAGTTTGTTTCCGGTGAAAGAATATTCAGCATGGAAGGTCCGCAGACTGCTACGATCAGTTTCACAAGACCGGCAGCAGTGATGATCGGAATCAAAGGTGTAACGCATGCCGAAACAGTGTCCATCACATTGTTCAGAATTCCCTTGAAAGAAAGTTTTTCCTTCGGCTGTTCTGTAACTTCTTCTGTCAATTTCGTAGCAGTTACACCGGATACTTCACAAAATTCTTTGAAGACATCTTCCACCTGAGGACCGATGATGATCTGATACTGGTTACCGGCTGTATTTGTACCGATAATGCCTTCAAGATTTTTAACGTCATCATCCTGTACTTTAGACAGATCATTGATGGTTAATCTTAATCTGGTCATGCAATGTGTTGCTGATTTGACATTTTCTTTTCCCCCGACAAGTTCGAGGATCTTTTCTGAAGTAGCTTTGAAATCCATAATCTCCTCCTCTTTAGATTTCTTTTTCTTTGCATAAATACAATATCAGTCAATTCAGCCTATTTGAATGCACGAAATAGCACTATAATTCGTGCAAATATTTATTTAAATATAAAGAAAAACCTCCTGTGCGGAGGTTGGTACTTTATAATGCATTTCATATTTCTGTCTTTTTCTTAACTTTCCAATAATCATCTGATGGCATACTGCTCTCTATGTAATTCTTCACTGCAGATTTTCATAAAGTAATCGCAGAAACAGCTTCTTCAGATTTCCATCCTGCATAACCTGTTCAACTGTCTTTCGTTCACGTGACAAAACATGCAATATCATATTTGCGACACTGATATCGGATAAAGTATTATCCGGATTCAGAGAAACAACAATAAAATACCGTATTTCCATGGAAGTTCCCCAATATACCGTTTCCGATGGTATATAAATATCCAAAATTTCCTTTTGTGTATCTTCATAATCCAGAAAGATCATGGAAATACCACTGTCTGGATTATAGTAAGAGACAGCTGAAAAACGACTGATTATTTTTTCTGTGATTCTTTTTTCATGTGCTTCATCTTTACTGTACTGTTTTGATAAAGACTGAATCAATGTCATGTAATCATGGATCTTTACTTCTTTATGACATTGTAACAGCTTTTCCAAATGCATGACCATTGTATCTTCATAACCATGTATAAACAAATCATGAAACAGTTTTTCTTTATCTTCACTCCGATGAATGCCTTTATAGCTTACCAGAGGTATTGGATATCTGTAATACGCTACATCCCAGGAAGATATTGCCGCATCATATTGTTGGAAATCAATTCTTCTCATCTCGTACAGATTATAGACATCTGCTGTGGAAATATAATTTGAAAACATGTCTGTTAATTCTTCTTTCATCAGCTCTGCAACCGTTCTTCCTTCCATGGAAAAAACAGCCAGACGCATTTTATGATATTCCACAGGTATTCCTTTTAACAGGTGATGAAATAAAGCGGAAAAAGCTTTAATATCTGCACTTCTGATCTTTTCATGAAATTGTTCTTCAAGGAAAACAGTCAGAATACGGGTATATTCCGATGCCAGAGGAGAATCATTGTTTTCACCGGTTTCGGTATATGTGATTAAACGATTCTGATCGGTATGATCAAAACGATTCTGCAATAGTAAGCGAATCAATATCGATTCAAAATCTGTTTCATGTTTTTTAAAGATGTCTGAATGAAAAAAACTGTTTGTATATGTATCGGTGAATCGAAGGAATAGCTCTCTTGCCTGATGTAATATTTCTGCAGGGACATGCGAAGAAACAGAGCTTCTCTGATTAACGTCTTTGTTTATGATCAATAATCTTGCCAGATTGATCATCTCATTTTCTTCATCATGATAGATCCTCTCTGCAATACGGTATTCATAGGAATCCTTCAGTTCTCTTTTTGTTTCCTCTTCAAAAGTTATCTGTTTTCCAAATCTTTTTCTGAAGGGAATTAAACATAAATAAGTAGCTATTTTCTTTGTGGCAATATCTGATATCGTCAGATCACTTTCACGGATAATCTTCAGCATATCATGTCTGACATTTTCATAGGACTCTGTTTGAAAAGCATTCAGAAATTCTTCTACAGGATACAGTAATTCAATGTCATGATACTGGCTGCAGAATACTTCTACCATCGCTGAACGTATATCCTGCTCTTTTCCTTCCAGATGTAATCCTTTCCCCGGCACCGATACGACATCAATATGAAAGGAACGTAAAAACCGGGTCGAACGAGCGATATCTTTTGTTAAAGAAGACCTGGATAAATACAACGCATCCGCAAGATCATCGATCTTCACATTCGCCGATACCAGAAGTTTTTGTATAATATACAATCTGCGGTTCATCTCTTCGATAGAGCGATTCTGAAAGAGAATCTGATGTACTTGCAGGGTCTGTGCAAAGGCTTCAAAAACAGCTTCATCGATTGGCATAAGCTGATAGCCTTTGGAAGATTTGGAGATAATCTCTGCAATATTTTCTTTTTCCAAACAATGGTTTAAATAAGAAATATCACTTTTAATACTGCGCACGGAAGCCATTGACTTGGCAGCAAGATATTCCGATGAGATATATTTTTCTCTTTCTTTCATCAGGTAATTCAATATGATCAGATGTCTGTTTTTCTCAATTTTCATATTTCACCTTCATTCTGTACTGTTTCGGTGTCATGCCTGTAACTTTCTTGAACACATTCTGGAAATAACATTGAGAGGAAAAGGAAAGATACTCCGCAATATCCATGACGGAATAATCGGAATATTGCAAAAGATCTTTTGCGGTTTTGATCTTTTCTTCCTGCATGTATTCGCCGATATTCTTTCCTGTTTCTTGTTTAAACAAGGCACACATATATGACTTGGAAATACCTGTATCATTTGCAATCTGATCCAGCGATATCTTCTTCATCGGACGTGCCTGAATATAACGGATGATCTTTTGTATTTGAGGAGAGTATTCTCTGTTGATCTTTAACTTTGCCACTCTTGTACAATAGTCTCTGCGCAATTCCTGCGTAATATAGCGTAGATCATTGGCAGAAACAGCCGCATCAATTCTTTGCGAATATCCTTCCGCAAGCCTCAATCCAAAGGAAGGTTCCATACCTCCCTTTTCTGCTGCTTTTCTGACGATATACAATAAGACAAAGCAGGAATTCTTCTGATGCCGCAATTCATCTTTGGAAAGTGTTCCGTAGGGAGCAGGCTGTTCTGTTTTCATAAATGCTTCCAGTTCATCAAGCCTTCCGTTTTCAATAATTCTTTGCATCTGTGATACAAACTGGTCATTGTATTCTGCCCATTGCACTTCATACTCTTCACGCATCCGTCCTTCGGCATGCGATTCCTGCTGTTTTTCAGGATAGACTGAATTCTTTGGCTCTTCATGATTGATTGCACAAAACAGAAAAAAGAGATGATCATAGAACTGCTGATAGCTGTGAACAGATGCTCTGACAAGATCATGCAGAATTCTGTTATCATGGACAAGCATATGATTTTCCTGCAGAAGCAGAGATAAATCATCCACATTGATCCGCATGGACATTACCGGTCCTGCCAATATTGTGTATTCCCTATGATAAAAACATCCCGCAAAAAGTTCCTGGCTGAAAGAAAGTACAGAGATATTCCCTTCTTCTTTCTGCATTCTGTCATATAGGTTTTTACACAGATTTGCATATCCGCTTCTTCGGTTTGAGATAAAGATAATCGTATCTTCTTTGAAGACAACAACGGGAATATCTGTTATATTTTCAAATGAATCACATATCTGAAATAGAATGTTTGTTTCCATAGAATAATCATAATATATTATAACAAAAAAGAATATATCATAATTTTTAAACCAATAAATCTTCTATTCTATCAATGTCAAACAAGGAGAAAATCATGAAAAAATTAAGAGTTGTCGTTATCGGTACAGGTAATGTTGCAAGTGTTGCGATCAGATGTTTAAAAGGCCGTGAAGATGTTGAACTAGTCGGTGTATGGGCTCACAAGGAAACCGCAGGACATTTAATCGGAACAGATTCAGGATGTCTGGATATTGATGATCCTAACGGAATCATCATCACCGGTGATGAAGAAGAAATCTTTGCGTTACATCCGGATTGTGCTGTCATGGCTATCAACATCCGTGATCCTCGTGCAGCAGGTTTGGTGAATGGTGCATGGTACAAGAAATTCCTGGTAAGAGGCATCAACGTTGTATCACCTTCCGTTCCCGATCTGATGTGGCCGTCCAAAGCCATGAACAAACCGCTTGTCGAAGAAATAGAAAAAGCAGCTTTAGATGGCAATGCATCCATCTACATCAACGGTCAGGAACCGGGTTTTGCGGAAAACCAGGCAATGTTATTGGCAACTTGTTCCAACACAATCAAAACATTAACGATTACGGAAATGTATAATTATTCCTCTTCCCCTGCAAGAGCAGAACTTGCTCCATCCTATGGATTTGATGAGGATATGGATTTTGTTCCGATGCTGTCAATACCGGATGTACAGAAAATGGTCTGGGGATTAACCATTCATCATATCGCCAATGCATTTGGCTATGAACTGGAAGATATCACATGTTCCTTTGAAAAGAGAGTTACAGACAAAGATCTGGAAGTCGGCTGGGGCACAATCAAAGCAGGAAAAGTCGGTGCTGTGCGTGTCAGAACAAGCGGTATTGTTAACGGCAGAGAAGCAATTGTCATTGAACATGTCAACCGCATGACACAGGACATTGCCAAAGACTGGCCATATACTGACAGAGTCGGACAGATCCGTGTCAACATCGAAGGTGATCCGAACCTTCAGGTAGACATGAATGTCGGTGTGCCGGAAAGACCGGAAGAATTGTCCTATGACGGATATATCCTTACTGCTATGCGCATTGTCAATGCCATTCCGTATGTCTGCAATGCAAAACCGGGCATCCTGACAGTTCACGATCTGCCGATGACACTACCATCCTCCGCTTTCAGAAGTGATGCTACATTCATGGAAGGACACAAAATCTGCCCTCCGGTCAAAAAATAAAAGTTCACATTTGAAAAAGTATGTTAGAATATAGGTAAGCAGAGCATTCATTATCTTTATATAATCAAATGTATCTCTTACCTTCCTTTCTGAAAAGAAGCCCGTACCCGAGCTTCTTTTCTTTTTATTTTTTCATGTCCATTCCGGTTTTTACAAAGCGGAACATGCGTACAGCACCTTCATAATACAATTCTTCAGCACGTTCAATCGCTTCTTCAATCGGCATAGGTCCGTTAACTGTTGTCATCAAAGAACATACACCATGTTTACAGATATCCATTGCATCTTTGCCTAATCCGCCGGATAAGCCAAGTACCGGAACACCTTTCGCCTTTGCGTGTTCTCCAACGCCCTGCATGACTTTGCCAAAGCAGCTTTGCCAGTCCGTTCTTCCTTCACCTGTCACAACAAGATCAACGCCTTCAAGACGTTCATCAAAATGGATCAGGTCAAGTACGGTTTCAATACCGGACTTCATATCTCCTTTGAGATACACTTTTACTGCAGAACCTAATCCGCCGGCAGCACCTGCACCCTGTATCGTATCGCAATCAATACCGAATGTATTTTTAATGACATCACGATAATTGCACATACCCTTTTCCAGTTCCTGTTGCATTTCAACAGAAGCGCCTTTTTGTGCTCCGAATGTCCATGTTGCTCCCTTTGGTCCGCAAAGCGGATTGGTTACATCGCACATAACGGTAATCTTTGTTTCTGCAATTCTCTTATCCAATCCGGATACGTCAATCGTTGCAACGTTAATCAGATCTCTTCCGAAACCTTCTAATTCCTTGCCGTCTGCATCCAGGAATTTAACACCTAACGCTCGTGCGCAACCCATGCCGCCGTCATTTGTAGCGGAACCGCCGATCGCAATGGATATATCCCGATATCCTCTTTCCAGGGCATCAAGAATCAGCTGGCCTGTACCGTATGTTGTGGTATTCATCGGATTACGTTCTTCTCTTTTGATCAACGGTAATCCGGAAGCAGATGCCATTTCAATAACGGCATTTTTTCCATTGAATACACCGTAGTGTGCCTGTACCGGTGTCATCAGAGGACCATATACCGTACATGTAATGATTTCACCATTCTCTGCAGCAATAACTGCATCAACAGTTCCTTCTCCGCCATCGGCAACAGGAACACTGGCAGTCTCACATTCACCAAATACTTCCTCTGCAGCTTTCTTTAATAAAGCAGCTGTCTTTTCACTGCTCAGGCTTCCTTTATAGGAATCCGATGCAAACAATAATTTCATAGTATCACTCCGATTAGTGTAAGAACAAACTCAGAAGAGCAATTTCCAGAATGGCAGCAAGACCCATGACGAGTGTATTGGCTGTCTGTGTCTTATAACCGCGATCCGGAGACATTGCACCGAAGTTTGTAACAACCCAGAAGTAGGAGTCGTTAGCATGGGAAACCGTCATAGCACCTGCGCCGATTGCCATACATACCAAAGTAATCTGAATCGGTGTTGTGAATCCGAGGATCGGAAGAAGCGGTGCAACGATACCGGCTGTTGTCGTCAGGGCAACTGTTGAAGAACCCTGTGCGGATTTCAAAATTGCTGATAACAGGAACGGGAAGAAAATGCCCATTGCGGAAAGAACATTTGCATGTTCGGAAATATAGTTGACCATGTCAGAAGCAGAGATAACTTTACCAAGAACGCCACCTGCAGCTGTAACGAAAAGAATCGGTCCGACTGTCTTTAATGTATCATCACAGATCTTATAGAAATCGCCCATCTTTCCTGCAGCATATAACTGTGCTGCTGCAAAAGCGGCACCGACTGCCAGAGCGATAATCGGTGTTCCGAAGAAAGAAATCAGAGTTGCAAAATCACCGGACATCCCTGCCATGGAGGCAATAGAAGATAATGCCATCAGAATAATCGGAACAATGATCGGTGCCAGAGA
This sequence comes from Solobacterium sp., assembly GCA_017539825.1. Lineage (GTDB taxonomy): Bacteria > Bacillota_I > Bacilli_A > Erysipelotrichales > Erysipelotrichaceae > Bulleidia. The sequence goes on from JAFYCG010000021.1 coordinate 23,267, forward strand.
AGAGAAGCCGCTTGGCAGTTTTCCGTATTCTGCTACGAGTTCTTCATAAGTCTTTACAACTTCTTCCGTATTCATCTCATCATCTGCCTTAACACGCTTGCCGATGAATTTACCATACAGAAGACCTGCAGCTAACGGGAATAAAGAACAGACAAAACCAATCAGCATAACCAGTAAAAGATTATCACCGATACCAAGTGTGGAAGCAGCTGCAATCGGTCCCGGTGTCGGTGGAATAAATACGTGAGAAATATACAAACCGGAAGCAAGACCGACTGTCATTGCAACAGAAGATTCACCTGTACGTTTGACAAGTGCTTTTCTGATCGGATTTAAAATAACAAATCCGGAGTCACAGAATACAGGAATGGATACAACCCATCCCATCAGTTCAACCGCAAGAACAGGATTCTTCTGTCCGACCAGTTTGATGACGATATCCGCTAATGTTAATGCAGCACCGGTACTCTCCAGAATACTGCCGATCAAAGCGCCTAAAATGATAACAATACCTATACTGGAGAATGTCCCGGAGAAACCTGCTCCAATAACATTCGCCAAACCGCTGACTTTTGTACCGTCTTCAAGTACACGGTCCGTTAACGGAATACCTGCAACCAGTCCCAGCACAAGAGAAATGAGCATGATCGATACAAAAGGATGAATTTTGAATTTCGAGATCATGACGATCATTACAATAATAGCAATGATAAAAGTAATGATAAGTGGTAAGCCTGTCATAATGATTATCCCCTTTCTGACATAAACTTTGTGTTACTATTATAACACTTATTTGTGTTAGCTAACCCCTTAAAATCGTTATCTGACAACCTTTCAGTGAACATTTCATAATGTTCTCATGATCTTGTTGAATTCTGCCAACATAGCCTGATTATTGGACTGAAGAATTTTGCTTTTCAATGTTTCCATCCCTAAGCTGTCACTCAGCATTTTTATGAAATTGTTTATGGCTTCATCTTTTTCTTTCAGTGATGCATCTTTTTCCTTCAGTGATGCGTCTTTTTCTTTCAGTGTTGCATCTTTTTCCTTCAGTGATGCGTCTTTCTCCTTAAGCTGTTTGTCATAATCTGCAAACTCTTCCTCAAACACAAATCTGAGATCTTCTTTCATATTGTCTGTTTCTCCTCTCTTTTTTAGCTCTTCATATGCCTTCCTGTTCCCCGCCACTGCTGCACCAAGCACCTTCCTTGCCATCTCCTGATACTCTCCTCCATTAAGGTATTCCGAC
>JAFYCG010000176.1 GCA_017539825.1 Solobacterium sp.
ATGTTGGTGTTGTCGGCAAAGATACACTCATGGAAGGCGGAAAAGATTATTATGAACTGCTGGATCTTGGCTTTGGCAGATGTAAATTTATCGTCGGGGGAATGGAAGGGAAGAATCCGCTGGAAAAAACAGGACATGTCAAAATCGGCACCAAGTATCCGAATGTGGCAATGAACTACTTCCAGAGAAAAGGAATGGATATAGAAATTATCAAAATTGACGGTTCTGTGGAACTCTCTCCCGTTCTCGGACTATGTGACGGTATTGTAGATATTATGGAAACAGGAGCAACCCTGAAAGAAAACGGGCTTGTTGTATATGATGAAGTTGCTGATATCAGTGCAAGACTGATTGTCAACAAAGCTGCCTTCAAGACAAAAAGGGCAGAAGTCATGCAGATCCTCAAAGATCTGGAAAGGAGCGAAGAAAATGCTGAGTGAAATCAATAAAAATAACGTCAAAGAATTAAGAGAATACCTGGACAGCCGTTCACAGGAAATTGACAGTGAAATTCTCATTAAGGTTAATTCTATCATCAAAGACGTGATTTCTCATAAAGATGAAGCTTTGCGGAACTATACAATGTTGTTTGACAAGGTGGAGTTGAATGAAATTCGTGCGACGGAAGAAGAAATCGATGAAGCTTGTCAGAAATGCGATCCTTTCTTTATGGAATCCATGGAGAGGGCAAAAGAAAACATCATATATTTCCATCAGGCACAGATCGAACACTCTTATCTTCTGCAGAAAGAAAAAGGCATCTATATGGGTGAAAGAGTACTTCCTTTGGAAAGTGTCGGTATTTATGTTCCGGGGGGAAGGGCACAATATCCAAGTTCCGTATTGATGAATGCAATTCCCGCAAAAGTTGCCGGCGTAAAAAGAATTGTCATGGTGACACCTCCGAATAAGGAAGGTAAAATCAATCCAAATATTGCTTTTGCCGCAAAACTTGCAGGTGTGACAGAAATCTATAAAGTAGGCGGTGCACAAGCGATTGCGGCATTGGCATATGGTACGGAAACCATTCGGCCGGTAGATAAGATTGTCGGCCCGGGAAACATCTTTGTGGCATCCGCCAAAAAACTGGTATATGGAAAAGTGGATATCGATATGATTGCAGGACCAAGCGAAATACTGGTCATTGCTGATGAGGAGGCAGATCCTGTATACATTGCTGCAGATTTGTTGTCTCAAGCTGAGCATGATCCGATGGCTTCACCGATTCTTTTAACTGTATCAGAAAAGTTACTTAATGAGGTGAACGCAGAACTGAAGAGACAGTCAGCTTTGTTACCGAAGAAGGAAATTGTTGAAGCATCCTTAAGGGATTACGGAAAATCCATCCTGTGCGATACGATAGAAGAATGCATAGCTTTCGCTAATGCGATTGCACCTGAACATCTCGAGCTGATGGTCAAAGATCCGATGCCTTATCTGAATCAGGTGATGCATGCCGGGTCGGTTTTCCTTGGATACTATACATGTGAATCTATCGGCGATTATTTCGGCGGAACAAATCATGTTCTTCCTACAAGCGGTACTGCCAGATTCTCCAGTGCACTCGGTGTGGATGCATTTGTCAAGAGATCATGCTTTCTGCATTATACAAAAGAGGCTTTGGAGGAATATGGAAAATACATCATCTCCATGGCTGAAGAAGAACAGTTGCAAGGTCATGCCAATGCGGTGAAAGTGAGGGTTTCAAAATGAAAAAACCGGTATATGAAACTCATGTACAGAAAGGGCTTTTGCTGAACGCAAATGAGAATTCACAAAATCTTCCCGCTTCTGTATTGAATGAAATAAAAGAATCTGTTGATTCGATCATGTTCAATCGTTATCCGGATGCTTCTGAAAAAGAATTATTAGAAGCATATGGCAAAGCAATGGGACTGGATGCATCCATGCTCTTAGCAGGCAACGGTTCCGATCAGATGCTGGGCTATATCATCGGGTATTACCTGAAAGAAGGAAAGACACTGTATACATTTGATCCGGATTTTTCGATGTATGAATACTATGCCGGGAACTATGGAGCATGTGTAAAGAAATTTGAGATCAGTGAAGAAAAGCCGTTTGATACAGAAGGATTTATTCAGTATGGAAAAGAGCTTTCAACGGATATGGTAATGTTTTCCAATCCGAACAATCCGAGCGGCATCTGTCTGCCGATTGAAACCATCGAGAGAATCGTACAGGCATTTAACAATGTTCCGGTGATTATTGATGAAGCGTATTTTGAATTTGCCGAAGAAACAAGTTCAATCGGGCTGATTGAAAAATATGATAATCTTTATGTGACCCGTACATTGTCCAAAGCTTTCGGACTGGCGGGATTACGTGTAGGATTCCTGATCGGAAATACAGAAAACATGGCAGAATTAAGAAAATCTTTTGTTCCGTATGCTTTAAATTCTTTCAGTATGAAGGCTGCCTGCATTGTGTTGGGACATAAGGATTTTATGGAACAATATGTAGAAACGGTCAAACAGGAAAGAAAGCGCATGATCGATGCGGTCTCTTCCTTTGAAAAGATACAGCTGTATAACAGCCAGACGAATTTCCTCTATGGAAAAACCAGTAACAAGGAAAAACTTCTTGATTTATTCGCCAGACAGGAGATTGTCATCCGTAACTATGCAGGAAGTGATGCCTTCCGCATTACCATCGGAACAAAAGAAGAAAATGACAGGGTGATAGAAGTGCTGAGACAGTTTGAGGTGGCAGAATGAGAAACTGTAAATTGGAAAGAAATACAAAAGAAACAAAAATCAATTGCGAAATCAATCTGGACGGAACGGGAAAGAGTGATATCTCTACAGGTATTGGCTTTTTTGATCATATGCTGAATCTGTTTGCCTTTCATTCCAGAATGGATTTGACTTTGAAGGCAGACGGAGATTTGTATGTAGATGATCATCATACGATTGAAGATTGCGGAATTCTATTAGGCAATGCCTTTAAGACAGCAATTGGGGATCGCCGCGGTATTGTCAGATACGGCAATTTCACAATTCCTATGGATGAAACACTGGCAAATGTCTGCCTGGACATCAGCGGAAGGCCGTATCTTGTGTTCAATGCTGAATTCCACCGTGAAAAAGTAGGTGAAATGTCTACAGAGATGGTACAGGAGTTTTTCAGGGCTTTTTCCGTTCAGGCAGGAATTACATTGCACATCAATGTGTATTACGGACAGAATGATCATCATCAGATTGAGGCAATCTTTAAGGCTTTCGGTAGAGCTTTGAAGGAAGCCGTCAGAATTGAATCGGATGAAATTCCCAGTTCCAAAGGAGTTCTGGAATGATCGGTATTATTGATTATGGAATGGGAAATCTGAAAAGTGTTGAGAATGCCTGTAAGAAGCTGAGTATTCCCTGCATGATTTCTGCAGATCCTGATGCATTGAATCAATGTGAAAAGCTGATCTTGCCGGGAGTAGGTGCATTTGGTGACTGCATGGCAAACATCCGTGAAAAAGGACTGTACGAAAAGATTATTAAAATGGCTAAGACAAAACCGCTCCTTGGCATATGTCTTGGAATGCAGATGCTGTTTGAAGAAAGTGAAGAAAAAGGGCTGACAAAGGGATTTGGCTTTCTAAAGGGCAGAATCATCAAAATGGAGACAGATCTTCCTGTTCCGGAAATCGGATGGAATGAGCTGGAATGGAATCAGGCTACACCGCTTCAAAAAGAACTATCCGATCATCCGCATGCCTATTATGTTCATTCCTATTATGCCAATGCCTATGAGAATGAAGACCTGATCGCATACTCGATGTACGGAGATATCAAAGTTCCCGGCATTGTCAAACACGGACATATTATGGGGTGCCAGTTTCATCCGGAAAAAAGTGCGGATGACGGTTTGCGGATTCTGCAGTATTTTCAGGAGGAAGTATGATTATTTTACCGGCAATAGATCTGATTGGCGGACAGTGTGTCCGTCTGTATCAGGGTAATTATGAGCAGAAGGAAGTTGTTGCTGCATCTGTTAAGGATACGGTTCTTTCTTTCACTAAGGCAGGGGCTGAATGGATCCATATGGTTGATCTTGACGGAGCAAAAAGCGGAAAGAAAGAAAATGCCGATGTGATTGTTTCCATGGCAAAACTGACATCCACGAATATTGAAGTGGGTGGTGGAATTCGTTCCATGGAAGACATATCCTTCTATCTGGAAAACGGTGTGAAAAGGGTAATCCTCGGAACCGCTGCGATCAATAATCCGCAACTGCTAAAGGAAGCAGTTGCCCGATATGGGGAAAAGATTGCGGTAGGCATGGATTGCAAAGACGGATATGCATGTGCTTCCGGATGGCTTGAAAAAAGTGATCTGTTTTACATTGATTTTGCGAAAAGACTGGAAGAGATCGGTGTGAAAAATATTATATTTACCGACATTTCCAAAGACGGTACAATGAACGGCCCGAATCTTGAGATGTTGAAAAATCTGAAGGAAAACTGCAACGTCGATATTACCGCTTCCGGCGGTATCAAAAACATCGAACATATCAGACAGCTGAAAGAGCTGGATGTTTACGGTGCAATTACAGGCAAAGCGATGTATGCAGGCACACTGGATTTACAGGAAGCAATTCAGTTGTGCAGGGAGGAAAAAGATGATTAAAAAGAGAATCATTCCCTGTCTGGATGTCAAAGACGGCAAAGTTGTTAAAGGCATAAACTTTGTCGGATTGAAAGAAGTCGGAGATCCTGTTGAACTGGCTAAAAAATACTATGAACAAAAAGCGGATGAACTCGTATTTCTTGATATTACCGCAACACATGAACACCGTGATACGATGGTTCATATTGTCGAACAGGTAGCAGAAAACATTTTTATGCCATTTACGGTTGGCGGCGGAATCCGTACAGTTGAAGATATTCGCAAAATATTACGTGCGGGAGCCGATAAAGTCTCTTTGAATTCAGCGGCTGTTAAAAATCCTTTATTGTTGCAGGACGGGGCTAAACAATTCGGTGATCAATGCATCGTTCTTGCAGTTGACGGACGCATGCGTGAAGATGGAAGCGGCTGGAACGTCGTTATACATGGCGGAAGAATCGATACCGGCAAGGATGCCATTGAATGGATCAAGGAAGGTGTCAGGCTCGGTGCAGGAGAAATCCTTTTGACAAGCATGGATGCTGACGGAACAAAAAAAGGATATGATATTCCCTTTTTAAAAGCCGTCAGGGAAGCTGTGCACGTTCCCGTGATTGCCAGCGGCGGATGTGGCAGTCTTGTCCATTTTGCCGAGGTTTTTGAAGAGGATGCAGCAGATGCGGCATTAGCAGCTTCATTATTTCATTACGGAGAATTGACCGTTACGGAAGTGAAGGAGTATCTTGATCAGAAAGGAATACCGGTGAGACTATGATACAGCTGGATTTTGCCAAGGGTAACGGATTACTACCCTGTATCGTACAGGATGCACAGACAAATCAGGTACTGATGCTTGCCTATATGAATGAAGAAAGCCTGCAGAAAACAATTGAAACAAAACTTGCGACATATTATTCAAGAAGCAGGAAGGCATTATGGGTCAAAGGAGAAACCAGCGGTCATTATCAGCATGTGAAGGAGATCCTGGTGGATTGTGATGAAGATACAATCCTGATTAAAGTGGATCAGGAAGGCGCTGCATGCCATACAGGAAAATACAGCTGTTTTTACCGGAATATTGAAGGAGATGAAATCTTATGAGTGAACTGAAAAACTTATATGCTACCGCTTTGGATCGGAAAAACAATCCTGAAGAGGGCAGTTATACCACATATCTGTACAATAAGGGATTGGAAAAGATATTAAAAAAGATCGGAGAAGAAAGCACCGAAGTTGTGATAGCTTCCCTGTCAGATTCCAAAGAAGATCTGATTAATGAAATCAACGATCTTGCGTATCATATTATTGTGCTGATGGTGGAAAAGGGCATCACCCTTGAAGAGGTAGAAGAGGTGATGGAGAAACGCTCCATGAAGCCGCATAATCTGAAAGCGGTAAGAAAGCCGATCACTAACGTATGACACAGGGAAACCTGTGTTTTCTTTAGGTGAAAAATGCTCTGATGTGTTACAATAATCGATGTATATTAATTCGGAGGGAGAAAATGAGCCAGGAATATCCAAAACAGATAAAGAAATGGGAAGTCTTTGAAGTATCGGTTGAAGGTCCGCAGGATGGAAATCCTTTTGTTGAGCAGAAGGTGACAGGCATTTTTGCGGGAAGAAACGAGAATATTATTACAGAAGGTTTTTACGACGGAGAGGGAATCTATAAAATCCGTTTTATGCCGTCTTTTGAGGGGAAATATACTTTTGCAATTCGTGCAAGTTTTCTGAAAGACAGTGTTACAGGTTCATTCCGTGTTGAACAGAATGAGGAATACAATCATGGACCTGTAAGAGTGGCCAACAGTCATCATTTTGCCTATGAAGACGGAACACCTTATATCTCCATCGGCACAACAGCTTATGTATGGGCTTTACAGAGTGATGAAAGAATTCAGGAAACACTGGAAGCATTGAGAGAATCTTCCTTCAACAAAATCCGTTTCTGTATCTTTCCGAAACATTATCAGTATAATCTCGGCGAACCAAGATCCTATCCGTATGAAGGAACACCGATGGATTCATCGGTTCTTACGGAAGAAAACTTCTTTCAGTATATGTGGAAGAAAGAGGGGAATAATTTTGATTTGACACGCTTTAATCCTGAGCATTTCCGTCATCTGGAATACTGCATTTCAGAGCTTGGAAAAATGGGCATTGAAGCAGACCTGATTGTCATGCATCCGTATGACAGATGGGGATTTTCCTCCATGTCCAGAGAAGAAGATGATTTATACTGGCATTATGTGATCAACCGTTTCTCCCACTATCATAATGTCTGGTGGTCATTGGCAAATGAATATGATCTTTTAAAAGAAAAGAAACTGGAAGACTGGGAACATTATGCAGATCTTTTGGTGAGACATGATCCGTATCATCACCTCCGTTCCATCCATAACTGTCGTCAAATGTATGATCATTCCAGGCCATGGATTACACATTGTTCCGTTCAGAGAATAGATCTTTATAAAGGGGCGGAACTGACCGATGAGCTGATCACAAGATACGGCAAACCTGTCGTCATGGATGAGATTGCTTATGAAGGAAATCTTCCTCTTGGCTGGGGCAATATCACCGCTGAGGAAATGGTTCGCAGATTCTGGGAAACAGCTGTCAGAGGCGGTTATCCGGGACATGGTGAAACATATCTGAATGATGATGGCGTCATCTGGTGGAGCCATGGTGGAAAACTGCATGGTGAGAGCTGGAAGCGTTTCGGATTTTTAAAGGATATTCTGTCTGAAGTGCCCGGTAACGGACTGGCATGCCTCAATGATGAATGGGACAGTGTTTCCGCCGTACCGGAGAGTGAATGGTTTGTTCCTGTAAAATCCATGTATCTCTATTATTACAGTTTTATGCGTCCGGCATATCGTGATTTCTATATTGATGAAGAGACAGATTATGTTGCTGAAGTCATTGATACATGGGAAATGACAATCAGGAAAGCAGGCATATTCCACGGAAGATTCAGGGTTGAACTGCCACAGAAACAGTTTATGGCGATTCGTCTGCGCAATGCTGCAGAGGCGGATTATGATACTGTTACAGAAAACGAAAATATAGTTGAAGCAGAAGAAATCACAGAAGAAGTCGTGGAAGATAAGCAGACTGTTCTTGAAGACGTGATTGAAGAAGCGGTCAACAAAATTGCCGAAGAAGATAATACCCAGGAGCTTCCTGTAACCGAAGTGAATGTTTCCGAAGAACCTGAAGAAGAGAAACCTGAAGAAGAACCTTTTGCTCCGGATAA